>JBGORM010000001.1:600000-800603 GCA_041538185.1 Melioribacteraceae bacterium 4301-Me
ACCACAGCCTGTGATAACTACAATCAACATTAAAAAAAATAGTGACGTTTTTTTCATTTTAATTTTCCTCCCATATTTTTCAGCATTAGACGGTAAAATTCCAAAAATGTTTGCTTTTATAATATAATGTTAGTTTCATTAAATGTTTTTTTCGCCTGTTATTTTTTTATAATTTTTTGTCTCCCTTTAGGAGTTAAAGATTTGGATGAATACCCATAGGATGATAATCGTGTTATAAAATAAATTACTCAAATTTACATGGACGGCTAATATTTTATCAATAAACTTATTATTTTATTTACAAAATAATTTGGATTTATTTAGTATGTCAATTTAACTACAATTACGTTTGAATAGCTTGAGCAAAATCTGATCTATACTTAATAAAAATCTTTTAACAAATTTATTAAAATGAAAATCTATCGCTTAAGCTAATGCATTAAAAATTGGGATTTAACTGTGGAATTAACCAGAGAAGAATTAAATATTAAATTAGATGAGGCTTATAACCATTTAATGAATGGCAGGTATAGAATAGCCTTAAATATTGCAGAGGAAATTATCCAATATATGCCTCAAAACGATGATGCAGTAATTTGTTACGCTTGGGCGCTTTTAGAGAATGGCTATCCAGCAAAAGCAATGGAATATGCAAATTTAGCTGTAGATTTAAAATCTAACAGTCTACGTTCCCGTTTTTTTAGAGCATACATTTTAACACGACTTTCAATTTACGAAGGTGCTTTATCAGACATAGACAAAACAATAGAAGAACAAAAAAGTTACTTAGCACAAACTTACGTAACCAAAGCAAGAGCTTTAGCAGGGTTAAAAAAATTTGAAGATGCGTCGAAAGCGCTTGAATTAGGAATTATAATTGATAACGGCAAGAATGAAAACCTCACCTACACCAAAGAATTTCTAAGAAAAATTATAAAACTCTTTAGAACGCGAATTAAACTTTCAAGCAGCGTAATTTCTGAATTAATTAAAGATTGCGAAGACGCAATAGAAAAAAAAGAATATTGGTTCTCTTTGCATGTCTCAAGAAAACTTTTGGAGGAAGAAAGACTTGGAAGAGAAAAAATTGCTGTTGAGTTAATCGAATTGAAATCTATGTTCTACTTGTTTCAATATAAACCCGCACTTAAAAAAGCAATGGAATTGAAAAAGGATTTAAGTGATAATCCGCAGTTTAATTATATATACAACAGATTGCTAGTATTAACATCAGACAGCCATGAATACGATAATGCAGAGTTGGAATTGAAAAGAACTGGTGAATATGAAACATTAACAGCACACACAGAAAGTTACACACACGAAAAAGAACTCTTCAAAACCGATTCCATAGTTTATCCAAATAAATTTATAGATGTTTTTTCGTTAAAAGTTTTTAATGCCGATATTGAAAAAATTTCTTCTGAGAGAGAATATGTTTTGCAGTTCGACAATAAAATTAGAACAATAGGGGCAGAAATTATTTTCAATAATCCTTTTTTCGATATTTCAGATAAAAACTTTCCGTGCGCTGCAGTTTGGTACTTAAACGATTTTGAAATTTATAGAAATGAGTTTAGACTTAATGTTAAGAAAGACTGGGAATCAGTTATATTTGCTCAATACTGCGGCGATGAAGAAAAAAAGATTTGGAAAGTTGGTCAAGGCAAAGTAGAGGTTTATGTAAATAACTTTAAGGTATGTGAAAAGTGGTTTGGAATTGGTCACAGCATCATTTACGAACCAAGTTATAAAGAACATGAGGCAAATAAAGAAATCATCTCGAAAAAAGAAGAATTTTCTAATCAAAATCAAAAGCAAATCCCAGTAAAAAGCTTAAATGAATTGTTGAATGAACTTGATGAATACGTTGGATTAAATAGCATTAAGCGAGCTATCAGAGATATGATAAGTTTACTTGAATTTCAGAAAGAAAGGAGAAAACATGGGTTGAAATCTGATGAAAAAATAATTGTAAATGCAGTATTTACAGGAAATCCAGGTACAGGTAAAACCACAATAGCAAGGTTAATTGGGCAAATATTGTTTGCAATGGGTATACTTCCAAAAGGACAAGTTATAGAAGTAGACAGAGCAGCACTAGTTGGCCAATATATTGGTGAAACAGCCCAAAAAACCGAGAAAGTTATCAGCGATGCAATGGGTGGTGTTCTATTTATTGATGAAGCTTACACACTTGTAAAAAAAGGTGGCAGTACTCAGGATTTTGGTCAAGAAGCAATTGATATTCTTCTTAAAAGAATGGAAGACCATAAAGGTGATTTTGCTGTTATTGTTGCTGGCTACCCAGAAGAAATGAATGATTTCCTAAATTCTAATCCCGGCTTAAAATCAAGATTTAATTATACTTTTCATTTTGAAGATTACACGCCAGATGAACTTGTTACTATTTTTAAAAAATTATTAATTCGTGAAGATTATAAAATAACAAAAGAAGCAGAAGATGAAATTAAAAAAGAATTTATCTCTTTGTACCGCAACAGGGATAAATCATTTGGAAACGCAAGACTTACCTTAAAATTATTTGAAGAATGTAAAATTAATTTAAGTAAACGATGCCTGGCCCTTAACTCATCAGAAAGAACCAAAGAAGTTTTAACTACATTTACTTTAGATGATGTAAAAAATAGCCTTAAAAAAGAAAAAGCAAAAGAAGTACGACTGCCAATTAATGAAGAAGCATTAGAAGAAGCTCTTACCGAACTGCACAAAATGGTTGGCCTAAAGTCTATTAAAAAAGAAATAGAAGATGTTGTGAAACTTGCACGTTACTATTTGGATGAAGGTGAAGATGTAAAGGAAAAGTTTAATTCACACATTTTATTTTTGGGCAACCCAGGCACAGGCAAAACAACTGTTGCAAGAATTTTCAGCAAAATTTATTCTGCTTTAGGAATTTTAAGTAAGGGGCATTTAATAGAAACAGATAGAAGTGGCTTAGTAGCAGGTTACGTGGGACAAACTGCAGAGAAAACATCTGCATTAATTGATAAAGCCTTGGGCGGGACTTTATTTATCGATGAAGCTTATTCACTAATTAAACAAGAAAGTTCCGAAGGTGACTTCGGGAAAGAAGCAATTGATATACTGTTAAAAAGAATGGAGGATGATAGAGGTAAATTTCTTGTTATTGCTGCAGGTTATACCGATGAAATGGAAAAATTTGTTAATAGCAATCCGGGTATCAAATCTCGATTTAACAAATCTTTTATTTTCGACGACTATAATCCAGACGAACTTATGGAAATTGTTGATAGATATTTAGAAAAAGAAAAGAAGAAAATTACCAACGATGCCAAAAACGAATTATATAAATATTTTAACGAAATCTATAGAACAAGAGATAAAAAGTTTGGCAATGCAAGAATTGTAAGAAATATCTTTGAAACATTAAAAAACAAAATGTTTTTAAGAATTGCTGATCTGCCAAAGGATAAACGCACCGAAGAAATTATATCCACTATAACTCTCGACGATATTAAAGATTCGATAAGCTTTAAAGAACAAGCTAAAGAATATGAAGTAAAAGGTGACCCTCTTAAATTACAAGAATATATTGATGAATTAGATAAATTAATAGGTTTAGAAAATGTTAAACAGGGTATTTATAAATTAATAAGTGGACTTAAAGTTACTCAGCTGCGCAAAGAACGAGGGCTTCAGATTATTGAAAAAAATCTAAACTGCGTTTTTATGGGTAATCCTGGTACTGGCAAAACTACTGTCGCAAGACTAATGAGTAAAATATTCAAAGAACTTGGATTGCTGGAAAAAGGACACTTAATTGAAGTAGACAGATCAAACTTAGTGGCAGGTTATCAAGGACAAACAGCAATAAAAACTGACCAAGTAATTAAACAAGCACTTGGGGGTACTCTTTTTATTGACGAAGCTTATACCTTAGCTCGCGGAATAAATGATTACGGTCTAGAAGCTATTGATACTCTATTAAAAAGAATTGAAGACTATAACGGTCAATTGGCAGTTATTATCGCTGGATATACCGACGAAATGAAATTCTTTATTGAATCTAATCCTGGCCTGAAATCAAGATTCCCAAACTTATTTTTGTTCGAAGATTACACTCCACGACAACTTTTGTGTATAACTGCTGACATTGCAGAAACAAACGGTTACAAACTTGACGAGGGTGCATTACAAGCTTTCATGGATATTTTTAACGAACTTTATCTCTATCGTGATAGAACCTTTGGTAACGCTAGGACAGCCAGAAATTTATTCTATCAAGCAGTAAGCAATCAAGAAGAAAGAATATCCAAACTGAAAAATTATAGTGATGAGGACTTAATTACTATTACTTTAAGTGATGTTCAATCTATTGACATAAAAGCTCACATCTAATTGCATAATTATTGAGAGCTTTTAACTTTCCTAAGATTTAGATTCTACAGCAATTGAAAAAATTTTTTACATACTTTTATAAAGCCAACTAGAAATAAACCCAATTAAATTTATCAAGATTCTTCTAGGGATTAATTTGGTGAGTGATGTTTGAAACTTATTCAACAGTCCATCTACTACATTAAACTTTTTACCGATAGCATTAAAAGTAGTATTTACAACATCAGATGGTTTCCTTGGTTTAAAACCTATTGGGGAGGATGCAATTCTTTGGAATTCAGTTTCTGTGCCGCCTGGGTTAACAGTCAACACGTCTACACTATGTTTTTTCAATTCCCACCAAAGTGCATTACCTAAAAAAATATTAAAAGATTTTGTTGCCGAGTAAGTTGACATTAAAGGTGTAGGCTGGTAGCCAACCACCGACCCAACAAAAATTATCAATCCATTTTTCTTTTCTGCCATTTTCTTAGCGAAGTGATGTGTTAAAATTAAAGGTGCAATACAATTTACCTTGAGCATATTAATTTCTCTTTGGGAATCACACCTAATAAATTCACCTGTCGAACCAAAGCCTGCGTTATTAACTAAAACAGCTACTTCTCTTTCGCCTATTGTTGTTAATAGCTTTTCAAGAAAATTAATCTCGCCCAAATCAACATTTGCTATCAAACACTTAACATTAAATTTGGCTTGAATTTCTTGGGCAAGTTTTGTCAAGCGATCAAGTCGACGCGCTAAAATAATAACATCATAACCCTCTTTAGCAAATCTAATAGCGAATTCTCTGCCAATTCCAGAAGAAGCACCTGTAACTAAAACCCAGCCATTATATTTTTTCAATTGTGCACCTCATTGTTAAAAATAAGTTTAGATATTTTACTGCAAAGAAAGGAAACAACTAAAAGTCTTGAACATAACCTATCCCTTAGAAAACTTTATGTTCATCATAACTTTTGATTTATCTGTATTCTATTTCTACCTATCTTTTTATTTACTCTATCTACACTTTTCTTCACTCTTTCTACTCTGATTATGTTTGCTATTAAAAATCCCTTAGTTTAACTGTTGCTTTGAATAATAAGGTAATAAGTTAATTCACTCTGTTGTCTTATGAGAATTCACCACTTCGTGGATGGCGAATTCTCAAAATATCTTATCTTTTTTTTACTACCTTAGTAACATGAACAAAGAAAAAAAGAAACCAAACCTTATTTAGTTTATTGAAAAAAATAGATAGAACCAATAACAGTAAATTTAGTTGTTAATGTTATCTCCTCGATATATGCATTAGAAACATGAGAATCTGATTTTTGCTTTTCTTTTATATACAAGAATACAGTTATTTTTTTTCATGTTCTACTATTAGATAATTTGGGTTAAATCATTTCACTTAATAATTCAGGGCGAGGTTGAGGAATAACAATTTTATTTACTAAAAGACCTCTATCAGCAATTACTTTAGCTCCAGCTTCTACTGCGCTGCTAACAGCGGCAACTTCTCCAGTCAAAGTACAAAATGCTTTTCCGCCTAAGGCCATTGCCAATCGAATTTCTATAATTTTAACATTTGCTGCTTTGACTGCAGCGTCAGCGCCCTCAATTAAAGAAGCAACTGAAAATGACTCAATAATTCCAAGTGCCTCAAGTAAGTTAATATTAGAATGACCAGATAAAGCTGGAAAAATATCCTTATGTACATTAGGAATTACAAAAGTATCTATAACGGCAAAATCTATTTGATTGACGGCATTATCTACAGCAGACTGAACTTCTGCTACATCTCCTCCAATTAAGACCATGTATTTGCCTGAACAAATTGTTCTTGATAATATAAGTTCGACTTGTGAGGTTTTTAGCATAATATCACAAGCTTGCATGCCTGCTGCAATACTAGTCAATTCAATTAGACCTAATGAATTCATTTCCATGGTTAATTCCTATTTATTTTATCATAAAACTTCTGAAAAATTCAATCTACGAAGTAGTGAATACTCAATGTCATTTCCGTGAAAACGTGAATCCATCAACCACCCACGATGCGAATGCACTACTTCGTGGAGTAGCGAATTTCCACAAAATGGTAAATTCTCATCGGAAGTCGTTGATTCCCATAAAAAATAATTTATTTTTTAGAAATCTCTTTATCAATAATAATAAACTCATCATTAACATGTGAGATTGTGCCGGAAATTGAAGCATGAATTTTTGCACCTAATTTACCATTTTCAACTTCAGCTATTAAATCGCCCTTATTAACAAGATCCCCCTTTTTAACTATTGGATTGCATGGAGAACCTGTATGCTGTTTAGTTAATATTTTTACGCTATTTGGTTCAGGTCTATCTTTTCTAAATGGCGTATGTTTATCATATTGTAAAATATTTAGTTTTTTCATCAGCATTTTTAACGGTACTCGTCTACCTTCTTTCATAGGATGTACCTTAACAGGCTTAGGCTGTTCATACTTGATATTAGCTTTTCTCATATATTCTTTTCCTTGATTGCAAGCCTCGCGAGGGTATAAATCTTCTGGACAAGCATAAAGTGTGCATAAGCCGCATGAACAGCAGAGGTCAGCATATTGATTCCAAACTGCTTCACCAGAAGTTGTAAAAACAAGCGAGCGCATCACTTTATGAGGTTGAACATCATAACCTAATAAATATCTGGGGCAAAACTCAGTGCAATAACTACATTGGTCACACGCCGATTTTCCTATTCTGTTCATATCGTGGATAGGTCGTTGCATTCTTTGAATGAGATAATGGTCTGAGGGCAGAACAATTATACCAGCTGTAGTTTTTGTAATCACTTCAGATAAGTCGAACGTTAGTTTACCCATTAAAATACCGCTGACAAAGATGCCAAAATTTTTAACACTTGCTCCACCCGCAAAATCAAGAACCTCTTGTATTGAAGTGCCAATTGGCACAAAGAAAGTCGAAGGATTGTTAACAGCACCGGCTACGCATATAAATTTTTCGGTAACAGGCAATCCTTCATCAGCTTTAGAAATGTTATAAAATGTCTCTACATTATTAACAACACAGCCAACATCTAGTGGAAGTCCATGCGGAGGGATTAATCTTTTCGTTGCAGCATAAACCAGTTCGTATTCATCACCCGAAGGATAAAAATCACCCAATAACGTAGTTTCAATTTTTCCGTTAGTGTAATTTTTTTCTATTGACTCGATAGCTTCAGTATTTTTTGCTTTTATGCCAAAGTAGGCTTTCTTAGCATTAACTTTCTCAAGCATTAAGTTAACGCCTTTTATAATTTCTGGTGCAAAATGTATCATTAACTCATAATCTTTATGAATAAGTGGTTCGCATTCAGCACCATTTACACATACATATTCTACCTTACTTTTTGCTTTTATGTGAGTAGGAAAACCTGCACCACCGGCACCAACAACTCCAGCGTTAAATATTTTTTCTTCTAATTCCATCTCAACCTTTTCTTTTTATAACAACTACTGTTTTATCATCTTGGTAACGACTTTCATTTGTTGTAAATTTAATTACGTCATCTAAGATGGCAGTGGCAATTTCTTTAGGAGAAAGGTCAACAGTTTTCTTAATTATTTCTTCCAGTCGCTTAGTCTCGTACATTTCATATTTTTCATTAGCCGATTCTGTTATTCCATCAGTATATATAACTAGAATATCACCATTGCTAAAATTAATACTGTCAGTTTCAAATCTTGAATTAGGTACTGGACCAATTAATGGCCCAGTTGGCTGCAAGTAAGTGAAAGAATCGTTTTCCCTATTATAAAATATTGGTGGGTTATGGCCTGCATTGACGTAAAGGAACAATCCCTTTTTATCTATTGACAACTCACCATAAAACAAAGAAGTAAAGCGGTCATCGCTAAAAATTTTATTGATTAATTGATTCAATCTTTTCATCATAGGTGCAATTTTCATTTGAAAAGTAGTTGCCATTCTCAAAGCGCCGGAAATGTACATTGCTTCTGCAGCTGCTGCCAATCCTTTCGACGCAGCATCGCCAACTGCAATACCAAGCCTATCGTCTTCATCACCTATTTTCAAATAGTCGTAAAAATCACCTCCAACTGTTTCAGCTGGTATAGTGACACCAAATATTTCATAACTTTTAAAATGATATTCATGCTCTGGTAAAATGCTGCGCTGCAGTTGTTTTGCTTTATCTATATCAGAAATTAATTTTTTTTGTGAAAGAGACAAAAATCTTTCATTTAATTTTGAGGTTAAGACAGTTGCAACAATGTTTAATGTGTATCTTAAGTCTTCATCTATTACTGGGCTATTAACAGCAAGCAGGTATTCATAATATTTACTGCCATCAATTTTAATTTTTCGCCCAACGCCAGAAGCTGAGTATCGAAATATCCCTTTACTAATTAAGGTTGAATCGGTTTCATCGGCTAATATTGTCCTTTCGCTTGTAATTCTTGATAGGACAGGATAATCGTTTACATTTAATGTGTAATTCTCAGGTATCTTTGCAACTTTTCCGGTTTGGAACAATAGTTTGTATTGTTTATTAACAGGGTCCAATTTCCAAACTCTTCCACCTGTAACATTTATTAAATCACTTTCAACAATTTGTTTTACTACTTCAGACAGCAGTTCTTTTTCGTTAACAAAATTTTTTGATGCAGCCGTTTCAATAGTTCTGTATAATCTTTTTTGGTCCATAATTCAATAAAAAATCAATTTGTATAAAAATCAATAATTTTTATGATGGCTAATTTACACACTTCATTGAATTCATTAGAAGAAAATGAATTCATTATACTGTTTAGTGTTGGTCTATAAACACCTTTTTCCACATAACCGCCTCCCTCAAAAACGCCAATAGTATTTTTGTATTTTTCTGTGGGTGGTGTGGGAATTGGGGTGCCAGGTTTAATTAACTTTTCCCATTTAGAGGAAAAGTTAACCAACGTTGTTAAATTGGGTTCCCAAGGTTCAACATCGGTTGGATACATATCTTGGTATGTATTATCATTTCCGTATTCGTCTGCTAGTCCAGCTAAACCATGACCAAATTCATGTACTATAATTTGCTTGGAAAGTCTGTTATCAATAGCCGAGAGAGTATAATAATTATAGACTGCTCCTCCCCCGTATTTTGATGTATTCACTAAAATAAATATTTGGTCGTATGGTGCATTAGAAGCAACATCTCTCACAAGAAAATAATCTGTCGTCATTAAATAACGCTCGCTACCAAAAGTATAAAAATGTGAATTTAGAAGAGTATTTTTCCAAACATTTTCTCCAGGTATATCTGTTCCATCTTCAATTGAAGGAGCTTCAATTCCCCAAATGTTAAATTTGTTTTTGAATTCTTTAAAAGGTGAATAAGAGAATAAGTATCCAACAAATTTTTTACAATCCTCTTTGAATTTGCTCATTTCTTCTTTAGTATAACCTTCTGGAACTATAACTATGTCAAGTTTTTTTTCAGATAGTCCAGAATACAATACTCTAAAAGAAGGATATTTTACCTTTTGTTCTTTTATTATAAAATAACTTTTCGGGTCAACAGTATATTCAAATTTTTTTTCAAAAATATTTTTACGATTTCTTCTATCAATTTGAATTCGTATTTTATTTTTAGGGAATGGCATTACAACTGAGCCTTGCATAGACCTAAAAACATGTTTAGCTTCTTCAGTAGTTTGCCATTCTTGAAATAAATCTGAAAAGCCTCGAGAGTAAATTTCAGTTCCAGTAGAATCATCATATACATGCAAATAATAATTGCCATATTTTAGTGTATCGACTAAGTTTTTATAAGAGCCGCCCCAGTAAGGTTCTTCAATAAGTTTATCGAAAGAAACTACCTCTGTATTTTTATCGCCGTTATGATAGTAATCGAGGCGTAAAGTTTTTGGTAAAAAGTACTTATTGAATTCAATCTGAGCATAAACGGAAGTTGCAAATAAAAATACAATAAAAAGCCTTTTCATTTTTGTCTCGTGTGTTATTCGAAAAATTATTTTTGTCCTCTAGAGCCTGGTTTTACAAGTGGAATGTTACTTTTGCATAAAGGACATTCATCAGGCAGATAAGAAACTACATCCAATTGTAATGTGCTAAATTGCGGCACGCCAAATTTAACCTTATTATTACTTCGGTCTACTATCATGCCAATACCTACTGTTATTGCCTTGTTTTCTTTGATAATATCCATAACCTCGAACACAGAACCTCCTGTAGTAACAACATCTTCGCAAATAAGAATTTTTTCGTTTGGAAATATCTGGAATCCCCTTCTTAAAGTCATTTTGTTGTTTTCTCTTTCAGCGAAAATGAATCTCTTATTTAACTGTCGTGCAACTTCTTGTCCCACACAAATTCCGCCAATTGCTGGTGAAATAACTGTATCAACTTCGTATTTTTTAAAAAAATCAGCAATTAATTTACAGATGATTTCGTTGTAATGGGGGTATTGCAAAACAAGCGCACATTGAAAATACTGATTGCTATGTCTGCCCGAGGTTAACAAAAAATGCCCATTTAATAGGGCATTTGTTTTTAGAAAAATATTAAGGATATAATTATTGTCCATAGTTAAATTTTTTCAATAATCTCGGCAAGTTTGAAATCATTTTCTGTAACGCCACCTGCACTGTGGGTGGATAAAATTACTTTTACTTTATTCCATGAATGTAGTTGTAAATCTGGGTGATGGTCTAATTTTTCTGCTTCAAAACCAATTTTTAAGATAAAAGTAAGTGCATCAACAAAATTAATTTTAGTAAATTCTTTTTGGAGTGAACCGTTAAAATAATCCCATCCGTTCAGTAGTTTTAATTTTTCTTTAAGCTCTTTTTCGGATAGGACTTTCAAGTTTCACTCCAAATAATATTAATTTTCTTTACTACCCTCGGTAGTTTTCTCTTCTTTTTCTTCTATATCGTCAGACTTACCGGCAACGAAGTAAAGTTCATCTGTATTTTTTTTATGTTTAACAATAATTTTGTCACCCTCTTTAAAATGACCTAATAATAATTCTTCAGCAAGAGGGTCTTCAACATATTTTTGAATTGCTCTTTTCAATGGCCTTGCGCCAAATTTAGGATCAAATCCCTTATCCGATAAAAACTCAATGGCAGATTTACTTAGTTCAATTGCCATTTTGTTATCACTTACATTCTTGACGAGGTCTCTCATTTCAATTGCAATAATGCGCTTTATATCTTCCCTATCAAGACTTCTAAATACAATAGTTTCATCGATTCGATTAAGAAATTCTGGGTTAAACAGTTTTCTCATTGCATCTTCGACAGTGTTTTTTAGATGAGTGTAGTGGTCAGTTTCACTTTCTCCGCCAAAACCAAAACCACCAGTGGACTTAATATCTTTGGTGCCAATATTAGAAGTCATAATTATTATAGTGTTTTTAAAATCAACCTTTCTGCCTAAACTATCGGTTAATACTCCATCGTCTAATACTTGTAATAAAATATTAAACACATCTGGATGAGCTTTTTCAATCTCATCAAAAAGAACAACAGAATACGGTTTTCTTCTAACTCGTTCGGTGAGTTGACCGCCCTCTTCGTAGCCGACATATCCTGGAGGTGCACCAACTAACCTCGATACTGCAAATTTTTCCATATACTCACTCATATCGATACGTATTAATGCATCCTCTGTATCGAATAGGTATCTAGCTAATTCTTTTGCTAATTCTGTTTTACCAACACCAGTTGGACCTAAAAACACAAAACTTCCTATCGGCTTATTAGCGCGTTTTAATCCAGCTCGGGTTCTTCGTATGGCTTTAGAAAGCTTTGTTACTGCTTCGTCTTGTCCTACAATTCTTTCTTTTAATGCCTCTTCCATTTTAAGCAGCTTTTCTGATTCAGCTTGAACAACGCGAGTTACTGGAATACCAGTCATCATTGAAACTACAGTGCCGATGTCATCTTCAGTAACATCATAAACCACATTTTTATTTTTTTCTTCCCATTCTCGTTTAGCAATTTCCAGATCTGACTGAAGTTGTCGTTCGGTATCTCTTAAACGAGCAGCTTCTTCATAATCTTGTTGTTTAACCACTTGAATTTTTTTCTGTTTAATTTTTTCTATTTCTTCTTCGAGTTTAATTATTTCTTCAGAGACAGTGAAATGGCCCATATGGACACGAGAGCCAGCTTCGTCAATAACATCAATTGCTTTATCCGGCAAATGCCTATCTGTAATGTATCTTTCACTCAATCTAACTGCAGCTTCAATAGCTTCTTTTGTATACCTCACGTGATGATGCTCTTCATACTTGAACTTGATGTTCTCCAAGATTTTAATTGTTTCTTCAGCAGATGGCGGGTCAATCATAACTTTTTGAAAACGGCGATCTAAAGCACCATCGGTCTCAATATATTTTCTATATTCATCTAAAGTTGTAGCACCTATGCACTGAATATCTCCTCGAGCCAGTGCAGGTTTAAACATATTAGAAGCATCAAGTGAACCGGAAGCTCCGCCAGCACCAACAATTGTATGTAGTTCATCGATAAATAAAATTACATCATCTGCTTTCTCTAATTCGTTCATTAAAGCTTTCATTCTTTCTTCAAATTGACCTCTGTATTTTGTACCAGCAACTAACCCAGCTAAATCTAATGTAACTACTCTTTTTTCTTGAAGAATTCTTGGTACTTTTCTTTGAACTATTCTGAGCGCAAGACCTTCAGCAATTGCTGTCTTACCTACACCAGGTTCTCCAATTAACACAGGGTTATTTTTCTTTCTTCTACTTAATACTTGCGCTACCCTTTCTATTTCTTTTTCGCGACCAATTACAGGGTCGAGTTTATCTTCAAGTGCAAGTTTAGTTAAGTCTCGACCAAAATTGTCTAGTACAGGTGTTTTTGTTTTTTCAACCTTTCTTGCTGCAGAGAAGCTTGCAGCTTGAGTTTTACTTGGTTCTTTACTGCTTAATATATTATTTAACTCAGCTCTTGCAGAATCGTAAGTTACATTAAATTGATGAAGGATTTGTGTAGCAATATTATCTTCATCCCTTAACAAAGACAAAAGAATATGTTCAGTACCAATAACATCTGATTTATAAATCTTCGATTCAACCTGAGTAATTTTTAGAACTTTCTCGGCTTGCTTGGTTAGTGGTATATTGCCAATTGTTAGTGTTCCACCAGAGGTTCTTACTGTATCCTCGATGGCTTTTTTTAGCTTTATTAAATCAACATCAAGATTTCTCAAGATTTTTACAGCGACACCTTGTCCTTCTCTAATAATACCTAACAAAAGGTGCTCGGTGCCTATGTAATCGTGACCTAAACGTAAGGCCTCTTCTCTGCTTAATCGAATTACCTCTTGTACGCGTTCTGAAAAATTTCCATCCATAATTTCCTACCTTCTAATATTTTTCAAAATTAGCTTGTAATAATCTAAGCTCTGTTAAAAGCTCTACTAAATATAAACAACCAAGCTTCTCTAATCAAGGTTATCAATAACGACTCTTATTTTAACTCTAAAAAGAAATGATTCTTTCAACAAAGTCAATTTTACCCTCATGTATTTTAGAAAAACACATTTTACAAGATTATTTAACCAGCAGTTATTTCACATGTTCCCTATTACTTTTAATTCGATAGGCTTAAGTAGAAGGTTAAGTAAAAATTGGATTATATTTTTTTTATTGGTAAATTGATTTTTATAAATATGTTTAATCAAGAGGGAATATGGAAGCTTTAACAGGGCTATCAGTTGTCGTTATTGTAGTCGTAATTTTTCTGCTAATTATTTTCTTCTATTTTGTACCGATAGGTTTATATATCACTGCGTATTTTTCCGGTGTAAAGATGCGGATTTTTAGGGACTTAATAGGAATGAGATTACGAAAAGTTTCTCCGCAAGTTATCGTTAGGAATATGATTTCAGCTGCAAAAGCTGATATTCATTTGGAATCTGGTTTATTAGAAGCCCATTACCTTGCCGGTGGGAATGTAACAAAAGTAGTAAATGCTTTAATTTCTGCTAATAAAGCGAATCTTGACTTACAGTTCCAAAAGGCTGCAGCTATTGATTTAGCTGGTAGAGACGTTTTAGAGGCAGTTAAAATGTCTGTCCTCCCAAAAGTTATTGAGACACCTATGGTAGCAGCCGTGGCAAAAGATGGTATACAACTAAAAGCAATTGCAAGAATAACTGTTCGTGCAAATCTTGAAAGATTGGTCGGCGGTGCAACTGAAGCTACAATACTTGCACGAGTTGGAGAAGGAATTGTTTCAACAATCGGTTCAAGCAAGTCTCATAAAGAAGTTTTAGAAAATCCAGATAATATCTCAAAAGTTGTTCTTTCAAAGGGTTTAGATGCCGGTACTGCATTTGAGATATTGTCGATTGATATAGCTGATGTTGATGTTGGTACAAATATAGGTGCAATTTTACAGGCTGACCAAGCTGAAGCAGATTTAAAGGTAGCACGTGCAAAAGCTGAAGAAAGACGAGCAGCTGCTGTAGCGCTAGAACAAGAAATGAATGCTGAAGTTGCGCGTATGAGAGCTAAGGTTGTTGAAGCTGAAGCTGAGATTCCTCGCGCTATTGCCGAAGCTTTTAGAAATGGTAATTTAGGTGTAATGGATTATTACAATCTGAAGAATATTCAGGCTGATACAGATATGAGAGCATCTATTGCTAAACCAACCGAGAAGAAAGAGAAGGACAAAAATGGATAACTTATTAGAATATCTAATAGCTTTGTTCTTTATCATTAGTCTTCTCAGCTCGTTAAATAAGAAGAAAAAACAAGAACATACTGAAAAAAATCAATATCCAACTGCAAGCGAGAAAGCTTATGACAATAGGCATGAAAATTCTTATAAAATTGATTTTGATAAATTATTAGAAAAAAAGCTTACAATCGATAAAGAAAAATCAATTACATGGGATCCCTCCAAAGAATTTGAAGATAAAATCTCTGAACCAGAATTTCATAAAGAAATAAACGAAGTTGACTACGATAATTTACCATCTTTAGAAAGAAATGAGGCGATTATTGAAAATCATTTCCCTTCTCTCAAGGTAGATATTACTGGCACAAAAAGGGATTTACAAACTGCATACGAATATAGTATTTTTGAAAAAGAGCTTGCTGTAAGAATAAGAGAAAAACTATTAGATAGAAATTTTATCAAAGATTTTTTTATTATTACTGAAATTCTAAACAAACCAATGGCACTTCGTAATCGATGGCAAAAAAATATATATTAAGCAGAACCCAAAAATTAGGCACAAATCATAAACCAACCGCCGAACCAAAATTTACAATAAACTATCAACAGCAACTAAACCCAGCCCAATACGAAGCAGTTTGTGCAAACGAGGGAATTTACCTTGTAATAGCCGGTGCAGGCAGCGGAAAGACAAGAACTTTGGTGTATCGTGTAGCTCGTTTAGTAGAGATGGGCTACGAACCACAATCAATTCTACTGCTTACTTTTACTCGTAAAGCGGCAAAAGAAATGATGGATAGAGCGTCGTTGCTGCTGGATAACCGCTGTTCTAAAATTAATGGCGGTACTTTCCACTCGTTTGCAAATATTACTCTAAGAAAATATGCAAAATTCGTACAGCTTGATAACAATTTTACTATTCTGGATCAAGGCGACAGCGAGGATGTAATTAACCTTATTCGTGGTCAACTTAAACTTGGAGAATTAAAAAAAAGATTCCCAAACAAAGAAACTCTTTTTAAAGTATTTAGCTTAAGTGTTAACACAGAAAAGTCTATAGAAGATATTTTGATAAATGAATATCCACACTTTAGTGAATATTTAGATAAATTTATAGAAATACAAAAAATCTACACTGCTTATAAACGCAAAAATAACCTCCTTGATTACGATGACTTATTAATCTTCCTGTTAAAATTTCTAAATGAATTAAGTCCTGCAGCTAAAAGTCTTTTATCAACTATAAAATTCACAATGGTGGATGAATATCAAGACACAAATAAACTCCAAGCAGATATTATTAGGGCATTAGCACAAGTAAATAAAAACGTTATGGTTGTTGGAGACGATTCACAATCAATTTATTCATTTAGAGGAGCTAATTTTAAAAACATAATTGATTTTCCTAATTTATTTGAAAATGTTAAGATTATTACTTTAGAAGAAAATTATAGAAGTACACAAGAAATACTGGACTTTGCAAACCATATAATAGACCAAGCGATTGAAAAATTCCCTAAACACTTATTTACCAAAAAGTATGGCGGTAGTTTACCAGCAATAATACGTGCAGCGAATGAAAATATGCAATCGAGATTTATTGTTGAACGCATTTTAGAGCTGCGCGAAGAGGGTATTCCATTAAATGAGATAGCTGTACTGTTTCGTTCATCGTTTTCTTCATTCGACTTAGAAATTGAATTGAACAAAGCGAACATACCCTACATAAAATTTGGAGGAATGAAATTTATTGAAGCTGCTCACGTTAAAGATATACTTGCGTTTTTACGTATTTCTCATAACCCAATTGATTTTGTAAGTTGGTACAGAATTCTTCTTTTGCATGAAGGAATTGGACCCAGGAAAGCACAACAAATTATGAACGAAATCTCAGAAGGAAAACTTAATATTACTTCCCATCCCGAAAAAAATGTCTCTTCAAAGTATAATGAACATATTTACAGATTGTTTGAGCTTCTTTTTCAAATTCATACAAAAAACCAATCACCCGTAGATAAATTAGAAGCAATTTTAGTTTATTATGAACCATTATTTAAAAACAAATACGATGATTACAACAAAAGAAAAAAAGATTTAGATATGATCCTAACTATTGCAGAACATTATAAAAGCATAGAAAGTTTTTTAACTGATATGGCATTAGAACCACCTCAGGATACTGTAATAGATGTAGAACCTGGAGATAAAGAAAAAGAATATTTAACACTTTCAACAATTCACTCAGCAAAAGGATTAGAGTGGCATACTGTTTTTATATTAAATGCAATAGATGGCTTTTTCCCATCAAGTTTTTCTTTTGGAAATTATGAGCAATTGGAAGAAGAGAGACGTTTGATGTACGTTGCTGTAACTAGGGCCAAACAAAATTTATACGTCTCTTATCCTATGCAAATTTTTGACAGGTTAAGTGGGGTAACACTTGCAAAACCCTCGCGATTTATTGAAAATATAGAAGAAAATAAAGCCGAGATTTGGCTTTTAGAGGAACAATACTGAAGTTGTAATTTTTCGTTCGCCGTTAATTTTATGAAATATATTCAAATGAAAGAATTTTTCAGATACATTCATGATATAATTTTTAGTGGCATTTTATTTTTTAAAACCAATCCTATATCTTTGCCAAAACAAATGTTATTTTAAATGAACAACTACAAAAAACTCGCAGAAGAAGCCATAAAGGCAAAATCAAAAGGGCTGCCAAAATATTCAAATTTTCATGTTGGAGCTGCACTTTTAACAAAAGATGGCAAAATTTTTCACGGCGCTAATATTGAAAATTCTTCTTACGGTTTAACAATATGTGCTGAACGTACTGCTGCTTTTAGCGCAATAATCGAAGGCGAAAGAGAATTTTCGGCAATTGCAATAGCAAGCGATGCAAAGGACTTCTTGCCGCCATGTGGAGCCTGTAGACAAGTTTTACTTGAACTTTGTGGAAAAGAACTTGAGGTTGTAATGATTAATCATAATCAAAAAATAAAAAAAATAAAATTAAGTGAACTAATCCCTTTTTCATTCGGTGAGGAGCATTTAAAGAATGACTGATTTTTTTCTCCATTCTATGCCAAAAGATACTGGCTGGATTGAAGTTATTGCAGGCTGCATGTTCAGCGGAAAAACCGAAGAATTAATTAGAAGACTTAGAAGAGCTAAAATTGCCAGACAAAAAGTAATGATTTTCAAACCCAAGATTGATACTCGTTATTCATCTACAGAAATTGTATCTCACAATGAACAATCTCTCCCCTCAATTTTAGTAGAAAATGCTAATGAGATTTTAGAATTATCAAAAGACGCTCAAGTTGTTGGAATAGACGAAGCTCAATTTTTTTCACTTGAACTTGTTGATGTCTGCAATAAACTTGCTGACTTAGGTAAAAGAGTAATTGTTGCTGGGTTAGACCAAGATTATCGCGGCGTACCGTTTGAACCAATGCCGCAAATTCTTGCTATTGCAGAATACATTACAAAAACACTTGCAATATGTGTTGTATGCGGAAACCCTGCTGATAAAACACAAAGAAAAGTCGTTTCAAAAGAAAGAGTACTTGTTGGTGCAGCAGATAGTTATGAAGCCCGCTGCAGAAAATGTCATTATATATCAGAAAATCAATCGGAATAGCTATGAAAATTGACTCTCTTATACGTGGTATTATAGGAATTGCAGTAATTATAGGCATAGCTTTTTTAATCTCTAACAATAAGAAAAAGATAAATTGGCGACTGGTAATTAGCGGGATTGGCTTGCAGGTAATTTTTGCTATTTTAATACTTAAGGGCGATGAGCTCAGAAATTTTTTTGCTCCATTAGGCTGGCCAAAAGATATTTTTAAGTTCTTCAGTAGTTTCTTTGTGTTGCTGTTAAATTTTACAACGGAAGGTGCAAAGTTTGTCTTTGGTAATTTAGCACTTGGTTCAGGAAATCCAGAAAGCATGGGCGTTTTCTTTGCTTTCCAAGTCCTTCCTACAATCATTTTTTTCGCTTGTTTGATGTCGGTGCTCTATTATTTGGGAATTATGCAAAAAGTAGTTCAAGCCATGGCTTGGGTAATGGCTAAAGTGATGGGAACAAGCGGCGCTGAATCATTATCAAATACGGCAAACATATTTGTCGGACAAACAGAAGCACCATTGATGATTAAACCATTTATTAAAGGAATGACAAATAGCGAATTATTAACTATAATGGTTGGTGGAATGGCTACTATTGCAGGTGGAGTTATGGCTGCATATATTCAAATCTTGGGACAAGCATTTGCTGATTCAATGAAAATTCCTGTACAACAAGCTCAACTGTTATTTGCCACGCACTTGCTTGGCGCAAGTGTTATGGCTGCTCCGGCTTCATTAGTAATTTCGAAAATTATGTACCCGGAAACAAGCGAACCAGAAACAAAAGGAACAGTGAAAGTAAAAATAGAAAAAAATGCCAGTAACGTAATTGAGGCTGCAGCCGCTGGTGCAAGCGATGGCCTTTTTTTAGCTTTAAATGTTGGAGCTATGTTAATAGCTTTTATAGCGTTAATAGCCTTATTTAATTATTTGTTAAATGGTCTTGGTGATATACTTAATGTTAACGAATACCTTAAAAATCATTTTGGACAACCATTAAATATGCAATTTATTTTTGGGTCAATTTTACAGTTCCTTGCCTACGGAATTGGAGTGCCATGGCACAGCGCCTATCAATTTGGAAGTTTATTGGGAACAAAAGTGGTTCTTAACGAATTTGTTGCTTATTTGGATATGAGTAAATTAATTGAAATGAAAACACTTAGTGATCCCAAAGCAATTTTGATGGCTACCTATGCTCTTTGTGGTTTTGCTAATTTTAGTTCCATTGCAATTCAAATTGGTGGTATTGCTCCTATGGCTCCAGAACGGAGAGGTGATTTAGCCAAACTTGGTATTAGAGCCGTTATCGGTGGTTCTTTAGCAACACTTATGACAGCAACTTTAGCTGGTATTTTGTTCTAATGGTAGATCTAAATGAGAAATACGAACAACTTATTCAGGCTTTACAAAAACATATTCCTTTTGCACCTGAATTGTGTATTATACTTGGCAGTGGTTTAGGTGACTTTATAAATAAAATAAAGTTAGTTAATTCAATATCATCAAAAGAATTACCCAATTATCCTCAATCAACAATTGAAGGTCATAAAGGTTATATTCATTTTGCTAAACATGCTCAAAAAAAACTTCTCCTTTTCCAAGGAAGAATCCATTTTTATGAGGGTTACACTCTTTCTGATGTTTTTTTGCCTGTACATATAGCCTCAAAGCTTGGTTGTTATTATTTGTTATTAACTAACGCCGCTGGTGGAATAAACAAAAATCTCGTACCAGGCGATTTAATGCTTAATGTTTCCTTCAATGCTATCAATATTAAAAAGGAACTGGCTAATACAATAGGTGTGATTACTATTAAAGAGAAAAATAGATTCTTAGATTTTCCTTCTGAGGAATTTAATTCTGTTATAAAGCAAGCAGCAATTGAAGAAAAAATAAATTTAAAAGAAGGCAATTACTGGTATACCAAAGGACCTAGTTATGAAACACCCGCCGAAATAAAAATGATTTCACTATTTCATGGAGATGCTGTAGGAATGTCAACAGCTCACGAAGCAATTTACGGAGCAAAATTAGGGATGAAGGTTGCCTCTGTCTCTTGTATAACAAATTATGCTGCTGGCTTATCTAATAAAAAACTCAATCACCAAGAAGTAATTGATACTGCTGATAAAGTAAAAAATAAATTTGAGAAATTAGTTAAAAAAACTATTGAATTACTTTAGTAACTACTTTTAGAATATTATCTTACAAAATCCACATAACAAAACTCTAAAAAACAAATCATCAAAACGTATAAGTTATGTTTTAGTGAAATATAGAATAATATTATCGTAACTAAACTCTATTCTTTCAAGTCGTTGCTTGACATCTTAAAACTGCAATTAATGTGGTTTATTGCCTTATTTCTTAAAAATTATTTATCTGCAAAATCAATAAAGGGCTGCTCCCGTTTCGATTATTTCTAATCGAATCTTTAGACAGCCCCAATACAAATTTCACTATGAATAATTCTTTCACAGTAATCAGATACTAAAGCTTAACCGAGAATAAACATACCTCCCATTAAATCCAGACGGCAACATACTAGTGAATGGTAAGATACCATTAAAGCTGTTTATCTTAATTACCTTATCTGGATACACATCAAATAGATTATTAGCACCAATAGCAATGGTTAGTTCTTTTATTATCTTGTAAGAAGCTTCAGCATCAACCAACCAAATTGGAGAAAAAGTTTGGTCCCTTGTTGGATCGTTATTAAATGATGTTACTTGTCCATATCTCTGTAATCTTGCCATAAAAGAAAAATTGTAGATTGAATAATTAGCTTGAAAATTCCATGAACTTAAAGGCTGACCACGTTCAAATCTTCCTTGCTCTACCCTGCCCAGCAAAGGTATTGTAGTTATACTTTGAAGCTGAGCAGGAGTTTGAATTTTGTCCTTGTTTGTAATGTCAGTCTTATTAAAATTAAGCGAAGCCATAAATCTTAATGTACCATCACCCAGCAGCAATCCGTATTTTGCTGTTATATCAAGTCCTTTAGTCTTTGTATCCAGGGCATTGGTAAAAAAGCGACCACCCGTAGCATTTACTCCTTTAGATTGCAAGAAATTAGCTATTCCCGAACCCGTAAAATTTTCTGTTAATACTATTCTATCTTTTAAATTAATTTCGTAAACGTCGATTGTAATTGCCAGGTTATTATCGGAAAAAGTTAACCCTCCACTAATATTTACAGATTTTTCAGCGGTTAAATCTTTTGCACCTAATGCCTTTGCAACTGCAGAGCTAACAGGGAAAGTGCCCAGTTCAAATGGAACACCGCCTATAAAAGTCGTAGCAATAGATGAAAAATATTCTTGGGATAAAGATGGTGCTCTAAAGCCAGTACTAATTGCACCTCTAAGCGCGAGATTAGGAATGAATTCATAACGTGCGTCAAACTTACCTGTCAAAGTCGAACCAAAATCGCTGTAATTTTCAAAACGAGCCGCTGCACCAAGAGATAATTGTGCATTAATTTGATTTTCTAAGTCTAAATACACTCCAACATTGGTTCGACTTTGATTTTGTTCGTTGCTTGGAGCAAAGCCAGGGAAAACCTGTGAACCTACAGGAGCCGGCTTTCCAGCATTCGGTCCATCAAGAATTGGTACACCACCATCTAAGTAAGATTTTGGTTCACCAGCAGCGATTTGATAATTTTCCCACCTAAATTCTAATCCAGCCGCAATATTCAATGGATTTTCAGTCCCAATATCAATCTGCTTTGAAAAATCAATTGTTGTTGTTGATTGGTAAAATTTTAATGCCCCTGCAAAAAACGAGGTGGGACTTTGAGCTCCATACGATGCGTTCAATGAATTATCCACATAGAAATTAAAAGAGTTACCTCCAAACACTTCTGCTGCATCATAAATTAAATCCCCCAAAGTTCCTTTGATGCCCGCAGCAAATGAGCCATCGTAAATTTTTGTATCAATCATTGGTAAAAATCCATCCGGATAAATTGCACGAACATTTCTATCATCTAAAGAACGGCGATAAAATCCGCCAGCTGAACCTTTCCTAAAACTGTAACCGCCAAAAGAATAGAATTCAGTACCCTCAGAAATTGGAATAGAACTATTAAGAAACACACCAATGTCTTCTAAATCAGCATCACCAAATCTGTGATTTAACCTTCCAAAAGTTGCTTCGCGTGGGTCTGGTTGACCATTAATTGTAAAATATTGTTGTCTATAGTCTATGCCAGATCTATTTGTAAAATTATGTTTGCGATAGTCTCCGCTTAGATAAACAACACCACCGTTAACATCAAAACCATAACCTAAGTGTACATTTTTAGAAATCCCATCTTGAATATTTACTTTTTCTGTTTTCCCGTCCCATGAATATGTGGAAGCATTTTCTCCGGGTAAATTACCTTCTGATTCTGAATATCCTCTTGTATAACCTGTTAGATACTCGCCATACGAAGTAGACACATCAAAACCTTTTTTAGATTTAAGTATAATATTAATTACACCAGCAATTGCATCTGAGCCATATTGAGCCGATGCACCATCTCGTAAAACTTCTATTCTTTCAATTGCTGAAGCTGGTATAGCATTTAAATCCGTTCCTGAAGAACCACGACCAATTGTACCATTCACATTTACAAGCGCGCTTGTATATCTTCTCTTGCCATTTATTAGAACAAGTACTTGATCCGGATTCAGCCCTCTTAACGTAGCAGGACGAACATGATCGGAACCATCTACTATACTTGTTTGTGGTGCATTATAAGATGGAACTAATGATTTCAACAAATCTGTTGTTAATGAAAACCCGGATTGCTCAATTTCTTTAGCTGTAATAATATCTATTGGCACTGGCGAATTGACAACAGTCCTGTCTTGTGTTCTTGTACCAACAACAACAACTTCTTGCGTGCCGATAATATCGTTTTGAAGCAAAAAATCTTGACTTATTGTCTCACTTGATTTAATATCAAATTCTTTCCTTACCGTTTTATAACCTATGAAACTCACTTGAATTACACGATGGCCTGTAGGTACTCTTAAAATATATTCGCCGTTGATATTTGCAGTTGTACCAATGTTTGTACCTATCACAATGATATTGGCGCCTACTAAATTTTCCCCTGTCTTTGCATCCTTAATTACCCCCTTTATAATTCCGTTTTGCGAAAAGGATAGTGAGTTGAAGACTATCAAAAAAAAGAATATCCCCCATAAATAAACATAATTGTTAAGCGGTTTTTGATAATAATGCATAAATCCTCCATTTTAGTTATAATAGAAATTCAATGGTGCTCTTTTGTTTTTTACACCTTTTATTTTTTATTGGTACTCACTATTAATTGAGTTTAACTTATTCTTCGTCAAAGGATAAAGAAGAAATTTCTGCCCATTTTGTTCAAATTATTAAAAAGCTAAAATTACTTTTAGATATGAACTGTACTAAAAACCAACAGCTGCACCGCTGCCACGAGCATCAGAAGCGCCGTAAATAAATCCATTTTCCTGGTCGATCATTATTCCTTCTGCCAATCCTAAAATTGTAAACTTCTGCTCTGCTTCTTGAAATTTGTAACCCATTTTTTTCAGATTTTCTTTAACATCTTTAGACAACGATAACCTTTCATAATAAATTTCATCTGGCATCCATTGATGATGAATGCGAGGTGCGCTGATTGCCTCTGCTATGTTCATTCCAAAATCAATACAATTTAAAATTACTTGAAGTACTGTTGTAATAATTCTTGAACCACCTGGTGAACCAATAATTATAAACGGTTTGTCATTTTTTAGCACTATGGTGGGTGTCATTGAACTAAGTGGTCTTTTTTCTGGTTGGATAGAATTGCCTTCAGTACCTAACAATCCAAATTGATTATATTCACCAGGTTTAGCACTAAAATCATCCATTTCATTGTTTAACAAAAAGCCAGCTCCATCTACAACAATTTTAGAACCGTAAGCTGAATTTATTGTTGTAGTAACACTAACAGCATTTCCAAATTGGTCATAAACTGAATAATGAGTAGTCTCATTGCTTTCTATAAATTTTTCTGGATTACCATGAGAAATTTGAGATGATGGTACAGCTTGATTTTTTCTTGCTTCTATTTTTTCAAATATGCTTTTTGCATATTCTTTGGATATTAATCCTTTTTTAGGCACTTTATAAAAATCTTCATCGCCAAGTAAGTAAGTTCTATCAGCATAAGTGTACTTCATAGCTTCAACTAAACGATGTATATATATGCTGCTTCCCCAGTCATCTTTAGAAAAGTTATAATTTTCTAAAATGTTGAGGAGTTCTATAAGGGCGATTCCACCAGAACTCGAAGGCGGCATTGAAATTATTTTGTATCCCCTATAAGTTCCTTCAACTACTGGCTTTTCAATAACTTTGTATTTTTCAAGATCCTCTTGAGTTATATAACCGCCAAGAGACTTAATTTGCTTTATAAGAAGATTAGCAACTTTGCCTTTATAAAAGCCATCTATGCCGTATTTTTTTATCATTTCTAAAGTATTTGCTAAGTCTTCTTGTTTAAATATTTCTCCTGTCTCATACGGTTTTCCATTTTTAGAAAAGATTTTAACTGATGAAGGATATTTCTTAAACTCATCTAAAAAACTTTTAAAAGAATCTGCAGTTCTATAATCTAAAATCCATCCATCTTTTGCTAAGTCGATTGCAGGCTGAATTACTTTAGCAAGAGGCATAGTTCCATACTTATTCAGCGCATAAATTAGTCCTGCAACACTGCCTGGCACCGCAACAGAGGTTGCACCTTCTCTACTTAACGATGGAACATATTCACCGTTTACCAAATACATATCTTTATAAGCCGAAAGAGGCGCTTTTTCTCGATAATCAATAGCAGTATTTTTTCCATTACTTAAATGAATGACCATGTAACCACCGCCTCCTAAGTTCCCAGCGAAAGGGTAAGTAACAGCTAATGCAAAACCAGTCGCCACTGCAGCATCAATTGCATTGCCGCCTTCTTCCATTATTTTAGTGCCGACTTTGCTGGCTAACTCGCTGGCACTAACAACCATACCATGTTTACTTCTTATTAATTGCGATGATTGAGCAATTATGAAACAATTGCTAATTAAAAAAAACAGCAATATTTTTTTAAAAGAGCTGTGATGTGTAATATTGAAATGGTTCATGGACACTAAATCCGATTAGGTAAAATTTAGTGACCAATATATTATCTGAAATGGCTTTTGTCAATAAATGTTTTATATGAATAAAATAATAATGTGCATTAACTTTCAAGAAGATTGTTAAGAATTGCAGAAACATATATGATCGCTGTCTCTGTCCTTAAACGATTGTTAGAAAGTTTAATCTTTCTTTTATTCTCAATCATATCAATTTCAGAACTATTTAGGCCACCTTCTGGACCAAAGATTAGGTAAAGTTTATCGGATTTCGACTTTTCAACACACTCTATAAAATCCCTTATAGTTTGATTTGTGTTTTGTTCGAAAAAAATTTTTATACCTTCGAACTCATTAAGTTTGCTGAGATTCTCCAAGACGGCAATATTAGGTAACCATGTGTGCAATGACTGTTTCATTGCAGAGAGCAATATTTTCTGCCATCTGCTTACTTTAAAATTTTTCATAATACTGCGGGAAGACCTAAAAACCAAAAAGTTAGTTATGCCTAACTCGACTGCTTTTTCCAATGCAAATTCAAAACGATAAGGCGATTTTAGTAATGGAAGACAAATGATGATATTACTAAAAGGATTATCAAATTGATTGACCTCAACAATTCTGCATGTAATCTCTCTCTGTTTTATGTTTTCTATTACTGCCTCAAAAATATTACCCTTACCATTTGTTACGAATATCTGATTTCCAATTTTATGGCGCATCACATCAATTATGTGATGTGCTTCTTCGCCATCAATTTTTATTTGGCCATTATTGATATTCGGAGAAAAATAAAGTTCAATATTAGAAAGCGAATCCAGTCCCAATTATAAATTCTCCTTTACCTAATTCATTTACTGCGTATTCGAATCTTATTGCATTATATGGTAAAATAAGTAATGTAATCCCTAAGCCGTATCCAGAATAGAAATCATTAAATTTTATCTTATCTAAATAGTTATATGTTGCACCAGCATCTGCAAAAGTCGTAATATAAATTCCAATTCTTGCAGAGGTTAATTTTCGTGGTAACAATGGTATTTTCAAGCTAAGGTCCCATTCTTTTAATAAAGGGTAACTAAATTCGACTGAAGTAAGTATTGAATTATAGCCCTCTTTATAATCATTAATATGACCTCTTACATACTCACTGTATCCTAAATATGAATAATCATAATAAGGTATAATTCTACCAAATGTTGATCTTGTTGCTATTTTAAATCGACCAATAAAATCGCCGTAAATATTCTTATGCTCTTGGAATTCTATTCTTAAAATATTGTATGATATATTGTCGATCCCAAATCCTTTATGTGTAAATTGAATAGAAGAGTAAATTCCCTCTTGCGAAAATTGCTTTAAATCGCGTGAGTCAAATTCGTAGCCAGAGCTTAACCAAACAGTCCTATCAATCGATGAAGAAGATGCAGAAATGCCAAAGATATTGTTAGAAGGAAAAGTTACATAATCAAAACCAAATGCAACATAAATTTTATTGAACTGATTTAGTCTCTTTGATAAGCTTAAAGCTGTAGAATAAAATATATTGTTAAAGTCACCTCCATAAAGCAGCTTAGCCGCATTACTTTTGTTGCTAATTTTTTGATAAGCAAGTGCAAATGAAATACCAATGTTTTCATCATATTGAAAAGCTGGATTATCATATAGCAAAGTAAAAAAGGGATCATAACCAAAATTTATTGTTGACCTTAATACCTCATTTCTTCCTCGAAAGTTTTTATAGGTTAGATGCAAACCGTAAGAGTATTTTTTTGCTCCGTTGGATTTACTGATAAAAGGAATCGGATAGATGTACCAAGATTCATTAACATCAATAAAAACAATTGAATATCCATTTGTTTCCTTCGGATAAATCTCAACTTTGCTAAATAAATTCAAGCTAAAAATTCTTTCACGATTATATTCAATATCTGATTTACTAATAACATCCCCTTTCTTAAAAGTAAGTTCTCTTAAAATGATAAAATCCTGCGTAATGTCATTTCCTTTAATTACTATTGAATCAACTCTGATTACATCATCAAGCACAGAATCAGCTGCAACAGCAGAGTTACTTTCAAATGCAAAAAGTAATAATGGTGAACAGGCATAAATCAATATAAATTTAATAATAGAATGGTTACGAAAGAATTGTTTGCTCATTAAAAAATTTTGAATTGGTTTCACATCAAAATATTATACATTACTTTAATGCAAGTATCTTGGATTACAGTAATTCCTTCTCTAACTACAGGCTCAACTGCCTCATCATTTCTAATGCCAAGTTGTAACCAAAGTACTTTCGGTTTAACAAAAAGTACATCATTTATAATTTCCGGAATGTCATTCGATTTTCTGAAGACGTTAACTATATCAATTTTGTAGGGAATTTTTAGTAACGATGGGTAAACTTCTATACTGTCAATTTTTATATCTAGATTAGGATTTACTCCAACTACATTATATCCTCGTTCAAGCAAAAAACCCGCTATTTCTCTGCTAATCTTAAAAGGGTTTCTCGAAATTCCAACCACAGCTATAGTTTTTGATTCGGTCAATATTTTTTTTATTTGAGAATTCGGTATTGTGTTCATGCGGAGTATTCCTTTTCAGTTTCATAAACACTAACAGGTAAACAACTACAAACTAAATTCCTATCGCCATAAGCATTATTTACCCGTCCAACTGCAGGCCAGAATTTATTTTGTTTTGTGTAAGCAGAAGGAAATGCAGCTTTCTCTCTGCTATATGGATGTTTCCAATCTTCCGATACAATTTCTAATGCGGTATGAGGTGCATTCTTAAGTACATTATTTACTTTATCAGCAACGCCGTTTTCAATCTCCTCAATTTCATTTCTAATAGAAATTAGTGCATCGCAAAATTTATTTAATTCAGTTAAAGATTCACTTTCTGTCGGTTCAACCATTAAAGTACCTGGCACTGGGAAAGAAACAGTAGGTGCATGGTAACCATAGTCCATTAATCTTTTAGCAATATCTTCCACATCAACACCGGTAGTTTGTTTAAATTTTCTCACATCAAAAATTAATTCATGAGCTACAAAACCATTCTTACCTGTGTAAAGAACATTATAGTAGTTTTCCAATTTAGCTTTCAGGTAGTTAGCATTTAAAATTGCAATTTTACTTGCTAAGGTTAAACCATCAGCACCCATCATTTTAATATACGCATAAGAAATAATTAGAATACTTGCACTTCCCCAAGGAGCAGAAGAGACAGCATGAATCGATTTATCGCTGCCAATTTTTACAATTGAATGACCTGGCAAGAATTGAGATAAATATTCAGCAGCAGCAATTGGGCCGGCCCCAGGTCCGCCGCCACCATGAGGAATTGCAAAGGTTTTGTGAAGATTTAAATGACAAACATCGGCACCGATAGTTTTGGGGTTGGTTAATCCTACTTGCGCGTTTAAATTTGCACCATCCATATAAACCAGGCCACCATATCTATGTACAATCTCACATATTTCAACAATATTTTCCTCAAAGACGCCATGAGTAGATGGATAAGTAACCATTAATGCCGAAAGGCTATCTTTATATTGTTCTGCTTTTTGCAGCAAATCAGAAAGGTCAATATTACCATCCTCATCGCATTTAACCACAACAACCTTGTTACCAGCCATTACCGCACTTGCTGGATTAGTACCATGCGCAGAAGATGGAATTAACACTACATTCCTATTAACGTCGCCTCTGCTACGATGATAAGCACGAATAACCATTAAACCTGTGAATTCACCTTGAGCACCAGAGTTAGGCTGAAGCGAAACTGCTGAAAATCCTGTAATTTTTGTTAATTGGTCCTTTAATTTACTAAATAAAATTTGATATCCTTCAGTTTGATCCAATGGAGCAAAAGGGTGAATATCTGAAAACTCCGGCCAAGAAATAGCTATTAATTCAGCTGCAGCATTTAATTTCATTGTGCAAGAACCTAATGGAGTCATGGACGTAGTAAGTGAAAGATCTTTTTGTTCTAAGGACTTAATGTACCGCATCATTTCTGTTTCGGAATAAAAAGAATTAAAAACTGGATGGGTTAAATATTTTGATGTTCTTTTCAGTTCTTCAGGAATATTAACTCTCACAGAACTGGCAATCTCATCGATATCTTTTTCCGAAATAGTAATTTTACTTACGGACTTAAATATTTCTATTAATTCTAATACATCTTCGTATGTTTTGGTCTCATCTAAAGATAGGGTTATGGTAGTCTCATCAACGTAATTTAAATTAATTTCTTTCGACAGTGAGATCTCTTTGATTTTTTGTAAATCTTCATTATGCAATTTTATTTTAAGTGTATCAAAATAAATTTTATTGACTTGATTAAGTCCCAGCAATTGTAATGTTTTATCTAACATTACAGTTAATTTGTGTATTCTTTCAGCAATTGCTTTTATTCCTTTAGGTCCATGATAAACAGCATACATACCTGCCATTATTGCAAGCAGCACTTGAGCTGTGCAAATATTGCTTGTAGCATGTTCTCTTTTAATATGCTGCTCGCGAGTTTGTAAAGCCATTCTTAATGCGTGCCTACCATGTGAATCAATTGAGACACCTATTATTCTGCCGGGAATTTGTCTTTTAAATTCTTCTTTTGTTGCAAAATAAGCTGCATGAGGACCGCCGTATCCCATCGGGACACCAAATCTTTGCGTTGAACCTACAACTACATCAGCTCCAAATTCACCAGGAGGAATAAGCAAAGCTAAGCTTAAGATATCAGCTGCAACAGCTTTGAAAATATTAAGTTGGTCAGCCTGCTTGAATAAATCTCTATAATCATAAATTTGACCATCTTTAGCCGGGTACTGAACTAAGATTCCGAACATCTCGTCTGTTAACTGAATGTTCTTATGGTTCCCTATTTGAATTTTAATTCCTAAGGGTTCAGCGCGTGTAAGAAGGACATCTATTGTTTGGGGAAATACATCTTCGGATACAAAAAATACATTAGAATTTTTCTTATTAGATTTTCTTGAAGAGTAGAGCATCGACATTGCTTCAGCGGCAGCTGTTCCCTCATCTAAAAGTGATGCGTTAGCTATTTGCATTGCAGTTAAATCAATAATCATAGTTTGAAAGTTCAACAATGCTTCAAGTCGACCTTGCGAAATTTCCGGCTGGTATGGTGTGTATTGTGTGTACCATCCAGGATTTTCTAAAATGTTTCTTTTAATTACTGAAGGTGTAATTGTTGGATAGTAGCCCATTCCAATATAGGTCTTGTAAACTTTGTTTTTTTTAGCAATTTCCTTTAAGTGAGATATTAGTTCGAACTCAGTCAAAGGCGGTTCTAACTCTAAAGGACTTTTTAATCTAATTGAGTTAGGGATAGTTTGGTCAATTAGCTCATCTAATGAGCTAACTTTAATTGTTTTTAACATCTCTTTAATATCTTGATTACTTGGACCAATATGACGGTCTAAAAACCTGTCGTAAAATTCAAAGTTATTCATGTTGTTTCTCTATAAGATTATGAGTAAAAATTTTTTTCTTAGGGAAATATAAAGAAAAGGATTGAATTGAAGATTTGAAATAAAAGTTAATTATGGCTTTTTAATTTAATTAATGCATTTTTTGATGCTTCTTGCTCAGCATTTTTTTTATTATTTCCTTTACCAACACCAAATATCTCTCCTGCAATAGAAACCTCCACAGTAAATTCTTTGTTATGTTCTGGTCCTATTTCATTTACTACTTTGTACTTTGGCTGTTCTAACTTTTTAGCATGGGTATATTCTAACAGTTGTCCTTTATAATTAGTATCGACAAAAAAATCTGGATAGTCATTCACTTCACTTAATATCCACTTTGAAATAAATTTTTCAGCATCAGAAATACTTTTTTCTAAATATATAGCTCCTATCAATGCTTCCAGAGCATCTGCTAAAATTGTTTTTAAACCCTCACTAGAATTGCCAATATATTTATTGTTAAACAGGACGATATCTTTTAACCCCATTTTACTGGCAGAAGCATATAGTTTTTCTTTATTCACTAAGAAAGCTCTTTTTTTCGTTAAATAACCTTCATTTTCGTAAGGGAATCTTTTAAATAAGAATTTAGCAGAAATAAGATTTAAGACGGCATCGCCCAAAAACTCTAATCTTTCATTTGATTTTTCAAGATTTGGATATACTTCAAGGTAAGAACGATGTGTAAGTGCTTTTAAAAAAAGCGATTTATTTTTAATTCTGAATCCCAGAACTTTCTGAAGTAAAGATAATTTTCTTTTTTCTTCAGCAGATAATAAAAGTTTACTACGATAATGCGGTATATTTAGGGAAATTATTCTTTTAAGCCAGCTTATCACAACTTATAACTAATTACTCCACAAATTTTTTAAATAACAAAGTAGCATTATGCCCTCCAAAACCAAAAGTGTTGCTAATTGCGTAGTTAATTTCTCTTTCCACTGCAACTTTTGGTGTATAATTTAAATCGCACTCGGGGTCAGGAACATCTAAATTTATTGTAGGAGGTATAAGATTATTTTTAATTGTTAAAATAGTAGCGATAGCTTCAACAGCACCAGCAGCTCCGAGTAAATGCCCTGTCATAGATTTAGTTGAGCTAATTGATAATTTATAAGCGTGGTCACCAAAAACTGTTTTAATAGCTTGGGTTTCATGTAAATCGTTAAGTTCAGTAGAAGTTCCATGTGCGTTAATATAGTCAATTTCATCGGGTTTAACGTTGCCATCTCTTAAAGCTTCTCGCATAGACCTAACAGCACCTTCCCCGCCAGGTGGTGGAGCAGTAATATGAAATGCATCACCGGTTAAGCCTACACCAATAATCTCAGCATAAATTTTTGCATTTCTATTTTTGGCATGTTCCAATTCTTCGAGAATAAGAGTGCCTGCTGCCTCTCCCATAACAAAGCCATTTCTATCTTTATCAAATGGACGCGACGCTTCTAAATATCGGTCGTTCCATGTAGAAAGAGCCCGTGCAGCGTTGAATCCGCCTATTGACATTGGAGTAATTGCAGCTTCAGAGCCACCACAAAAAATTATATCTGCCGAACCCCGTTGAATTAAAATAAAAGCATCGGCTATAGCATGAGATGAGGTTGCACAAGCTGAAGTTGTAGCGTAATTAGGTCCCTTTAACCCATATTTTATTGAAATTTGTCCAGCAGCAATATCTGAAATCATCATTGGTACAAAGAAAGGACTAATTCTTTTTGCTCCACCTTCTATAAAAGCGATATGTTGCTTTTCGAAAGTATCCATTCCCCCTATTCCAGAGCCAAAAATGACTCCTGCTCTTTCCAAATTAATTTTTGATAAGTCAATTTGTGAATCTTCTAATGCCATTGCTGCGGTTGCCAACGCATACTGAGTATAAGGATCCATACGTCGAACTTCTTTTTTATCTATATAAGTTAGCGGGTCAAAATTTTTAATTTCGCAGGCAAATTTAGTGTTGAAATTTGTAGTATCGAATCTTGTAATTAAGCCGGCACCATTTCTGCCCGTTTTAAGTCCCTCCCAAAATTCCTCTAAGTTATTTCCAATGGGGGTTAAGGCGCCCAGACCAGTTATAACAACTCGTCTTTTGCTCATTATTAATCCTTTAAAATTGTTTAAAAACAATGAGAATTCAGCACTTTGTGGTAAAGCTGACATAAACAACTATATAATTACAAAATTAAGTTTATGTCAGCTAATAGTTTTATTGAGCTACTTTCTCTTTCAAATAATTTATTGCATCACCGACAGTAGAAATTTTTTCTGCATCTTCATCTGGGATTGAGATATTGAATGCAGTTTCAAATCCCATTACTAATTCTACGATGTCGAGAGAATCAGCTCCTAAATCATTTGTAAAAGAAGCTTGAGGGGTAATTTGCGACTCCTCAACACCAAGCTTATCCATAATTATTTCTTTAACTTTAGCTTCAATATCCATTTTATTCTCCTTAATTGATTTATAGATTTATTTAGAAAATTAAATGAATTACATTGTCATTCCACCATCAACGGCAATAACTTGGCCTGTAATATAAGACGTTTTTTCATCTGCCAAAAATAATACTAATTTAGCAACATCTTCAGGCCTACCCAGCCTTTTTATGGGGATTGCAGTTAATAACGTTTCTCTTTGTTTGTCATTTAACTTGGAAGTCATGTCAGTTTCAATGTAGCCCGGTGCAATAGCATTAACAGTAATTCCGCGAGATGCAACCTCTCTGGCTGTAGCTTTTGTGAACCCCACAATTCCAGCTTTGGATGCTGCATAGTTTGCTTGACCAGCGTTACCGATTAGCCCAACTACAGATGATATGTTAATTATTCTACCGTATCTTTGTTGAATCATGTATTTTAGCGAGGCTTTAGTGTAGTTAAACACACTTTTCAAATTAATTTTAATTACCTGATCAAAATCTTCCTCAGACATTCTTAAAAGCAAATTGTCGCGTGTTATTCCTGCATTATTTACTAAAACATCAATTCCACCAAATTCTGATGCTATTTTATCGACAATTATTTGTGCATCTTTGTATGAAGATACATCACTTTTAAACGAAATGACTTTTACCTCGCTGTTGCTTAATTCTTTTTTAATTTCCTCAGCACATTCATCACAACTGTTATAAATAAAAGCAATGTGTGAAAAATTAGAAGTATTTTCAGCAGCAAATTCTTTTACTATTGCTCTGCCTATCCCTCTGCTGCCGCCTGTTACTATTACTTTTTGTTTTTTTTCAATCACTAATTTGATTCTCTAATTGAATTCTGAATTAGTCAAGAATAATTTTGTTAATTATATAGTTAAAAATATACAACTCATGGTATTATTTTTCCACTTGTTTATTTTATTAAGAACTAACAACGAAAACTAAAAACAGAGTATTAATTGTTTAGTCAAAATATTTAAAATTTATAAAAGATTACTGATTTACTTTAAAATTAGTTTTTTCTCCTTCTTGCAGTAATTTCAATCTTGTCATATACTCATTTTTATATTCAACAAGCTCCTCATAGTCTTTTTCGCCAAAGAAATATATTAATTCATCCTTGCAACATTCAAAAACTGTAGACAATTGATTTTCTGCTCTGCTGCAATAATGCATTCTGGCAATATGTTCGTCGTCAACAGTTAATACACCATCACAAATTACAAGTGGGAATAAAATACAATACAAAGGTTTATATTTCCATTTAAACTCACCATCTTTCATTGCGATTTTTTGAAGAGTGCAAAAACCTTCTTTATCTAAAAATACACATTTGCCATTGTGAACTTGAGTGCCTACTGCAACACCGGATTCAAAATCTGCATCTTCTTCTGGTTGCTCAAACCACAGATTAACGTCTTTTGTCTGAGAATCATCCATTTCTTTAATAATTCTATCCTTATGTTGAATTATTTTCTCGTATTCTTTTTTGTCTGTGTAGACACCATAATAGCAGCACTCACCAGAGCAAATACAAACATTGCATGCTCTTACAAATTTAAAGGTAAAAATAATTGGATCTATCCAAATTCCTTTAATTTTTTTTTCGTATTTATCTTTCATTATAAATACCTTTCAACGTCAGCGTATTTATCAATGCCGCTGATTTTTACATCTGGATTAATTCGCTTAACTAAACCTTGTAAAACTTTTCCAGGTCCTATTTCTACAAACTCGTCTATTCCATCATTTATCATATTTTTTATTGTATCCTCCCAAAGCACTGGCGAAGTTAGCTGCTCGGCTAACAATTCTTTTATATTATCCTTAGAAGTAACAGGTGTGGCTGTTACATTAGAATAAACTGGGATTTTTGCATTATAAAAAGGTGTTTGTTCAAGTTTAGCTTTTAATTTTATTTTTGCTGGTTCCATTAGTGGGGAATGAAATGCCCCGCTAACTACTAATTCTCTAACTAACTTAGCTCCAGCTTCCTTGCATAAATCCATAGCAAAGTGAACGCCATCAACTGAGCCAGAAATTACAACTTGTGAAGGCGAATTGAAATTAGCGCATTGTACAATTCCTTTTACGGAAGCCTTGTTGCATATTTCTATTAAAATCTCATTAGAAAGTCCAACAACAGCTGCCATTGTACCTGGCTGTTCAATTCCACATTGCTGCATAGCCTTACCTCGATAATAGACCAGCTTAACTGCTTCATAAAATTGAATTGCATCAGCTGCGACTAAAGCCGAGTATTCACCTAACGAATGCCCAGCAACAGCATGGGGTTCAAGTGTTCGTATTAGACTTGCGAGTACAATGCTGTGAACAAAAATTGCTGGTTGAGTAATTTCTGTTTGTTTCAACTGCTCTTCTGGTCCATTAAACATAAAATGAGATAAAGAAACACCTATTGCTTCTTCTGCAGTTTTAATCATTTCTTGGGCTTCAACTGAGTTGTCATAAATATCTTTAGCCATGCCAACGTATTGTGAGCCTTGTCCCGGAAACAAAAAAGCTCTTTTACCCATCAGTCAATGCTCCAAGTTAAGTAAATAGAACCCCAAGTATAACCAGCACCGAAAGCTGCTAATATTAAATTATCACCTTTTTTAACTTTTCCATTGCGATAGTATTCAGTGAGACACAATGGAATTGTAGCAGCAGTTGTATTTCCATATTTATCAATATTTATCATAACTTTATCGCGTGAAATTCCCATTCTTTCTGCTGTTGCATCGATTATCCTTAAATTAGCTTGATGTGGCACTAAATAAGCCACATCTTCAGGTTTTAATCCATTTTTCTTCATTATTTCGTAAGAAACATCTGCCATTCCTTTTACAGCGGCTTTGAAGACTGTTTTTCCTTCTTGATAAATGTAATGCCATCTTTTTTCAACTGTTTCTTTTGTAGCAGGATACAAACTACCTCCTGCTTTCATGTGAAGAACATCCTTTCCGCTTCCATCGCAAAAAAGTAATGAATCTTTAATTCCGTATCTCAAATCGCTTGTAGGTTCAAGCAAAACGGCTGAAGCTGCATCACCAAAAAGAATACAGTTATTACGGTCTGTATAATCAGTAATAGAGCTCATTTTATCTGAACCAACAACAATTACTTTTTTATAAGCACCACTCTGAATTAAAGCAGCACCAGTTTGAAGTGCAAATAAAAACCCAGAACAAGCAGCAGATAAATCGAAACCCCAAGCATTTTTTGCACCTATTTTTTCTTGAACTAAGCATGCAGTAGCTGGAAAAAACATATCAGGTGTTACTGTAGCAACAATTATTACGTCAATTTCTTCCGGTTTAATATTGGTAGTACTCAACAAATCTTTAATTGCAAAAGCTGCCATGTCACTTGATGCACCATTTTCAATTATTCTTCTCTCTTTTATTCCTGTACGACTTACTATCCATTCATCTGTTGTATCCACAATCGATTCAAAATATTTATTATCTAATATTTTGTCTGGTACATACATTCCAACCGCAGTAATAGTAGCATTTATTTTCTTATTTTCCGCTTGCATAATTTTTTAATGCGTCCTCCATTTTCTGAATAAGATTTTTTTCGTACATCTCTTTAGCTCTAAAAACCATATTTTTAATTGCTAAGGGTGAACTTGAGCCGTGACCAATAATGCTAATTCCGTTTACCCCCAAAAGAGGTACCCCGCCATAAGTTTGATAATCTATATCAGCAAGAGCTGACTTAAAAACATTTTTTACTACCAAAGCTTTTAATTTATTAACTAAATTGGCATTTGCATATTTTCGTATTTTAGTTTTTAAGAATCCAATAAAACTTTCACCAAATTTCAATAGTATATTACCTACAAAACCATCGCAAACAACAATATCAGTTTTACCTTTTAATATATCTCTGCCTTCAACATTTCCAACGAAATTTAAGTTAGATTTTTTAAGAAGTGAGTAAGCAGTCAAACTTACCTCATTTCCTTTCGATTCTTCTTCCCCCACATTTAGTAAACCCACCGAAGGATTTTTTACTCCGTAAATTTCCTTAGAAAAAATGGTGCCCATAACAGCATATTCAAACAAATGTGTTGCTTTACTATCAACACTTGCACCAGCATCGAAGACGAGGCAAACTTTGCCAGTCTCTGTTGGAAAAGATGCACCTATAGTTGGTCTGCCAACTCCTGGAATTCTACCAATAATTAAAGTTGACACTGCAAGCATTGCCCCGGTATTACCTGCACTCACAAAAGCATCCGCTTTACCATCTCTGACGAGTTTAGCACCTACTACCAAAGATGAATTTGGTTTAGATTTAATAGCGTTTATTGGAGATTCATTCATTTCAACTACATCATCGGCATGTACAATCATATTTTCACTTAAGACAATATTGAGCTGTTGCGCAGTTTGAAGTACCTTACTTTTATTACCGACTAACAACAATTCAAAATCAGCAGATTCTTTCAGGGCATCCAACGAGCCCAACAGTTCATTTTGAGGGGCAAAATCACCCCCCATTGCATCAACAGCAACCACACATTTTTTCTTATTAAAAGAATTTACCATTTAAGACTTGTTTATGATTCAGGTACAAACATTGATCTGCCAGCATAATAGCCGCAGTTTGGGCATGCTCTATGACTTAATTTAAGTTCACCACAGTTGGAACACCTACTAAGCGAAGGTACTTGAGCTTTGTAATGGGTTCTTCTTTTATCTCTTCTTGATTTAGACATTTTTCGTTTCGGATTTGGCATTTTATATCCTTTCTTTAGTTTTAATAAATTTTTATGTGTAAAAGATTTATGTAGTTTTAAGCAAATTTTTTAATGGTAGCCAAACTTCATTTTCTATCTGTTGCTCACATTTACATTGCATCTCATTCAAGTTAGCACCACACTTACTACATAAACCCTTGCAATCTTCTTTGCATAGTATTTTCATTGGTACCGAAAGTTTTGTATACTCAACAACATCGTCGGTTAAATCAATTTTATCACTATCTGGCAAAAGAAACTTAATGTTTTCATCATCAGAAATTCTCTTCGATTTTGAAAACAAATATGAAAGAAAATAATGGCTGTGTAATTCTTTATTAAATTCACTATTACATCTATCACAAATGAGCTTAGCATAAGCTGTAACATTACAATCCAAAATAATCTGATGTGATGATTTATCCATCCGGCATTGCAACACCACATTACCAAGAAAAGCAGAACCCAATTTTAATTTTTCTGCTGGTTCGACAAACTCAAGTTCATGAATACCATCAGAAAAATTGGTATATTTTATTATCATCTATGCAATTAATTTAAAATTAATGGCAAAATATAAATATAGAGTGGTTTATAAGCAAGAAAGTTACATTCTGGTGCTTTATAATACAGTTGTTATAAAATAGCTGATAAGTAATAAGTAATTAAGTTCACCTAAAATATTTTTTCGATTATGTCCATCATTGCATCTTTGTTAGCAGCTGCCCTTCCAATGTTGATTTATCTTATTATAATTTGGAAAATGGACAAATACGAACGTGAACCACTAATAAACGTGATAGTTCATTTTTTGTGGGGTGCCTTCGGAGCAATTTTCTTTGCTGTAGCTGGTTCATCTTTTTTTAATTTTCTTTTTGCTACAAAAAACAATACGCCTCCCTTAATTGTTCAGTCAGTAATTTTTGCACCATTTACAGAAGAAATTGCCAAAGGTTCATTCCTTTTAAAAACTGTGACTGATAAAAAATTCGACAATCTAATCGATGGATTAGTTTACGGAGGAGCAATTGGTTTGGGATTTGGTATGACAGAAAATTTTATTTATTACTTATCGTATGGTACAACATTTTATGCATGGCTGCAATTGGTTATAATTCGTTCAGGCTTTTCGGCTGTTATGCACTGTATTTCGACTGCTGCATTAGGCGCATTTTTAGCAATAGCAAAATTTTCCGAAAACTCAATAAAATTTCTTTTGCCAATATTTGGGTTCCTAATTGCGATGGTCATTCATTCAATCTGGAATTTAAGCGTAAGCTTTGTAAACACATATATTTGGGGGACAATATTTATATTTCTTCTGATAATCTTCTTCATATCATTGTTTAAATTTTTCATTGTGAAAGAAAGAAAAATAATTTTGCGAGAATTGACCGAAGAAGCTAACATGAACTTAATACCTTTCAGCCACCTTTCTATTTTAAGCTCTAAATCGAGATTAAAAAAAGGATGGATTGATGAACGAATTAGAAAATTATATGTTAGGACTGCAATTAAACTAGCCTTTAGAAAAGCACAGTTTAAAATTTCAAATGGATATAAAAAGTTATATTACGAAAACGAAATAAAACAGTGTAGAAATTTGATTTCGGATTTACTATCAACAAATATTAAATGAGATGAAACCAATTGGAATATACGGCGGAACTTTCGACCCGATACACATTGGACATTTAATATGTGCACAGGTTGTGCTCGAAAAAAGAAATTTAGAAAAAATTTTTTTTGTACCGTGCAAAATTTCTCCTTTTAAACAGAATGAAAAACCAACTGAAGATAAACATCGCTTAGAGATGATTAAATTGTCTATTACTAACTCTCCTCATTTCGATTTCTCAGATTATGAAATAAATAATGAAAGGGTTTCTTACACAATTGATACTATTAAAGAGTTTAAAAAATATTACCAAAACATTGAACTTATTATTGGGTACGATAACTTAGTTTTATTTGACAAATGGAAAGAACCAGATAAAATTTTGGAACTTGCCAAGCTTATCGTAATGAAAAGAGTAAACGAAATACCCACTAAAGGGAAACACAAATACTTTGATAAAGCTATATTAGTAGATACACCAACAATTGAAATTTCCTCAACTGAGATACGCAATAGGATTAAAAGAAGACTTACAATCAATTATCTTGTACCAGAAGCAGTAAAGGAATATATTTATAATAATAAATTATACATATAAGAATTAATGATTGACCATAACCTAATAGAAAAAATTTATTTGCAAGATAAACTTGCTATTTCGCGAACAATCACAAAAATTGAACAGGCAAATTCAAATTCAATCGAAATTTTAAAAGAACTTCACAAAAAAATTGGAAATGCATATCGAATAGGCATAACAGGTCCGCCTGGTGCTGGCAAATCAACTTTAACTAACCAGCTTACTAAGTTTTATCGTAAAGAAGGCTATACAGTTGGAATAATTGCAGTTGACCCTACAAGTCCATTCACTGGTGGTGCACTCTTGGGCGATAGAATAAGAATGGGTGAAATTGGTAACGACCCTGGAGTATTTATCCGCAGTATGGCAAGTAGAGGCAGCTTAGGCGGTCTAAGTAACAAAACTCAAGATGCAGCTGATGTTTTAGATGCAGCAGGTTACGATTTTATTATTTTCGAAACTGTAGGTGTAGGCCAATCTGAACTTGACATTGTAAAAGTAGCTGACACAACAATTGTTGTGCTAGTTCCAGAATCAGGTGATTCTATTCAAGCTATGAAAGCCGGGTTAATGGAAATTGCAGATATATTTGTGCTCAATAAAGGTGATAGACCCGGTGCAGATTCAGCAATTACTTCACTTAAAACAATGATTGCATTAAAAGACCATAACTCAGAAAGCTGGCTGCCACCAATCATTAAAACTATAGCCCAAGAAAACCATGGCATAAATGATGTTATTGAGGGAATTAATAATCACAGAAAATTCCTTATTAATCATGATTTCTTAAATAAAAAACGCGAAGAAAACATAAAAATTCGAGTTAAAGAAATTGTTGAAGAGTTCATTAAGCAAGAAATTTGGAACACGCAAAGATTAAATGAACTTAATAATGAAATTAAAAAAGCAGTTATAGGAAAATCTTCCCCATACCAAATAGCAGAAAATTTAATTAACAATTACAAAAATTCAATAATGGATTAATCCTATGTCAGCAACATTAACATCAAATCAATTTATTTTAGAATTCGATGAGAACCAAATTGCAATCAGAAACACAATAAGAGATTTTGCCGAAAAGCAAATAAAACCACACGTATTAAAGTGGGATGAAGAACAAAAATTCCCTTTAGAAATTATGAAGCAATTAGGTGAATTAGGTTTTTTGGGAATTTTGGTCCCAGAAAAATATGGAGGCTCTGGTTTAGGTTATATTGAATATGCAATAATAGTTGAAGAAATAGCAAAAGTAGATCCGGCAATCGCTCTTTCAGTTGCTGCTCATAATGGTCTGTGCACAAATCATATTTTAGTTTATGCAAATGAGGAGCTCAAAGAAAAATATTTACCCGATTTAGCAACTGGCAAAAAAATTGGTGCTTGGGGATTAACTGAACCATCTTCAGGCAGTGATGCGGCAGGCATGATGACAACAGCTATTAAACACGAAGAACATTTTATCTTAAATGGCACTAAAAACTTTATTACACATGGAGCTTCTGCCGAAACTGCGGTTGTTATGGCAATTACTGATAAGACAAAAGGTAAAAATGGCATTTCTGCTTTTATCTTAGAAAAAGGTTTTTCTGGATTCGCATCTGGTAAAAAAGAAAATAAATTAGGGATGAGAGCAAGTGAAACTGCTCAGTTAATTTTTGAAAATTGCAGAGTTCCTCTTAAAAATCTTATAGGAAATGAGGGAGAGGGTTTTAAACAAGCAATGAAAATTCTTGAGGGCGGCAGAATTTCAATAGCAGCATTAAGTGTTGGATTAGCAGAAAGCTGTTTGGATGCTGCTACTAAATATGCAAAAGAAAGAAAACAGTTTGGTAAAACTCTCTCTGAATTTCAGGCGATTCAATTTAAGTTAGCAAATATGGCAACTGAATTAGAAGCAGCGAAAATACTTACTTACAAAGCTGCAAAAATGAAAGATGAAGGGAAAGATATTTCTACTTCTGCATCAATGGCAAAATTATATGCAAGCGAAATTGCTGAAAAAGCTGCTAGTCAGGCTGTTCAAATTTTTGGCGGATATGGCTATATAAAAGAATATCCAGTTGAAAAATTTTACCGCGATGTTAAACTCTTGACCATTGGGGAAGGAACATCAGAAGTACAAAGAATAATAATTGCAAAAAATTTATTAAAGGATTAATTAGGAGATTCTAATGATTCTTGAGATAATCGAAAATTCATTTTACCAAAATGCAGCTGAATTTGTAAGAGAACTAAAATTAGAAAATCTCTTCAAAATCTCTTTTAACAAATCTATAGAAGAGTGGAATGATAAAATATTCATTAGTGATTATGAGATAATTACAACATTATTAAAGCTAATACCAGGTAATTATGTTGTAGATTATGATGATAATCTTGATGGTTTTAATATCTTTAGAGTAAAAATATAAATTCCAAGGTAAATTCTATGCCCTTCTCTATAACTCATATAAAGCTAATTTTTAGTGACATAAATTAAAGGTAATCGACATGGAATTATTCGAATCCAACCTTAAGTGGTTGAGTCATTGGTCAAAAAACAATCCATACCAATATCATCGTTGCAGTAAAAAGTATTTAAAAAATATCTTGTCGATGCGTTCCAAATTTTAAAACCTAATTCAAAATATCTGAATAATATGAAAAAAATTGGCAACCCAATTCAACAGAATGAAACTTACCTTAGACGTGAAGATTATCAAAAAAATCTTTACAGAAAAATTTTAGGCATAAAAGAAAAAGTCCAGCTTGGTGGTGGTAAAGAGGCCATACAAAAACAGCATGAAAAAGGAAAGCTAACGGCTCGCGAAAGAATAGAAAAATTAATTGACCCTGGCTCAAAATTTTATGAGTTGAATTCCTTGGCAGCTTATGGAATGTACGAAGAATATGGTGGTGCACCATCGTCGGGTACAATTTTCGGAATTGGTAAAATACACAATCGTGATTGTGTTATTGTTGCAAACGATGCAACGGTAAAAGCGGGTGCATGGTTTCCAATTACTGCTAAAAAAAATCTGCGTGCACAGGAAATTGCTATGGACAATCGATTGCCCGTTATTTATTTGGTCGATAGCGCCGGAGTATTTTTACCATTACAAGAGGATATTTTCCCGGATAAAGAGCATTTTGGAAGAATTTTTCGTAATAATGCTATTATGTCATCGATGGGGATTCCACAAATTTCTGCGATAATGGGTCCATGCGTAGCTGGCGGCGCTTATTTACCAATTATGAGTGATGAAGCGTTAATTGTTGAAGGCGAGGGTTCAGTATTTTTAGCAGGTTCACATCTTGTAAAAGCTGCAATTGGTGAAGAAATTGATAACGAAACTCTTGGTGGTGCAAGAGTACAATCCAATATTTCAGGTGTTACAGACTATATTGTAAAAGACGATGAAGAATGTCTTTTACAAATTAGAAGCTTAGTTAGTAAATTCGGTGAAATGCCCAAAGCTAATTTTAATCGAGTAGAACCAGTCCAACCTCGTTTTAATCCTCAAGAAATCTATGGTATTCTGCCAGAAGATACTATTAAACCTTATGACACTTATGAATTATTAGCAAGAATAGTTGATAATTCGGAAATTGATGAATACAAAGCCGGTTATGGAAAAACCATAATTACTGCCTACGCACGTATTGATGGTTGGGCTGTTGGCATTGTTGCCAACCAGAGAAATATTGTTAGAACTGAAACTCTTAAAGGCACTGGAGAGATGCAAATTGGTGGCGTTATCTATTCCGACAGTGCAGATAAAGCGACAAGATTTATTTTGAATTGCAATCAAAAGAAAATCCCATTGGTTTTTTTTCAAGATGTTACTGGTTTTATGGTTGGCAGCAAAGCTGAACACGGGGGAATAATTAAAGACGGCGCTAAAATGGTGAATGCTGTTGCAAACTCTGTAGTACCTAAAATTACAATTATAGTTGGTAATAGTTTTGGTGCTGGTAATTATGCAATGTGTGGCAAAGCTTACGACCCACGTTTTATTTTTGCTTATCCGAATGCAAAAATCGCCGTTATGGGCGGTTCACAGGCAAGCAGTGTTTTATTAGATATTAAAATGAAACAAATGCAAAAAGAAGGTAAAGCCTTTTCAGATGAACAAAAACAGAAATTGCTTAATGAAATTATTCAATCTTATGAAGAAAAAAGTAATATGCTTTACGCTGCAGCTCACTTGTGGATAGATGAAATAATCTCTCCTGCTGAAACAAGAGAATACATTTCTATGGCAATAAATGCAGCTAACAACAATAGCTATATCCCTAAGTTTAATGTAGGTGTAATTCAAACTTGACCTCAAAAAAATTATTTACTCTCTTTTTATATATCTATATTTTTGGATTATATTTTGCAAATACAGAACTGAATGCCAAACCTACTTTTTTATCCGGCCTCGTTTATATATCAAAATACATAGCATCTAAAGACTTCATAAAATTAAAACAAAGTAATAGCGATATTGAACTAGTCGACTCAATTTATATAACTGCTGTTAGATATTATGAAAGCGATATTTCAGAAGCTCTTTTGTGCTTAACATTTGCTTTATTACCCTTTAATAAAATGTCAATCATTCTACCTATTGTAAATATAAAAATCACCTTTCCCCTCCTTTCTGCAGCAGAAAAAATATTTAGTGAGAAATTAAAGTATCAGCCTAAAAACATTTTTTTTGATTCGCCGACTGATGACTTAGGTGACAAAGATAAGCTCTCGCATTTTTTTGGGAATGCATTTCTTTCATATAATGTTAGGTTCTTCAATTTATCTAAATTTATGGGTATTTTTGTGGAGCTTTTCGAAGCAACATTAAAAATACAAGGCAGTATTGACCACAGAGACATTTTAACTAATTATTTGGGAGAACTATTTGGAAAGGCATTAAAAGAAAACTCAAAACTGCTGCCTTCTGAAGTTCTTAAAATATATTCATTACTATTCTTACGAGCTAATTTATGAAATCAATCTTATTGATAGACGACGAAAGAGAAATTTGCGAAAGCATTAAAATGATTCTTGAATACGAAAATTATCATGTGGATTATACTACTGACTCAAACGAAGGGATAAAAAAACTTAACGAAAACTCATACGATGCACTTCTTCTTGATATTCAAATGCCGAATACAAATGGCTTTGAAATTTTAGATTGGATACAACAAAATGAAATTGACATTAAAACAATTATTATTTCTGCTCACAGCAGTATTGAAAATGCCGTTAAAGCCACAAAATTAGGTGCATTCGACTTTTTAGAAAAACCAATTGACAGAGATAAACTTTTAATTTCGGTAAGAAACGCAATAAGTCAAAATCAGCTACAAAAAGAAAATAAGAAACTCAAAAAGGATTTGGGTTTAAGCGATACTTTTATTGGTAAAAGTCAAGCTGTACTTAAAATATTAGAAACTGTTTCTACTGTTGCCAAAACTGATTCAAGAGTTTTAATTACCGGAGAAAATGGCACTGGAAAAGAAATAATTGCCAGAGAAATCCACAGGCAAAGTAACCGAAGTCACAAAGAATTAGTCGAAGTTAACTGTGCAGCAATTCCCAACGACTTGATTGAATCAGAATTATTTGGACATGAAAAAGGTGCTTTTACAGGGGCTATTCGACAGCGAATAGGTAAATTTGAGCAGGCAGATGGAAGTACATTATTTTTAGACGAAATTGGCGATATGAGTCTTAATGCTCAAGCAAAAGTATTAAGAGCAATAGAAGAAGGTAAAATTGAAAGATTAGGCGGCAGTTCAAAAATCTCCGTTGATGTAAGAATTATTGCAGCAACTAATCAAGATCTTCGGCAGGCTATTAAAGAAGGAAAATTTCGGGAAGATTTGTTTCACAGAATAAATGTAATTCCTATTTTTATACCTCCTTTACGGGAACGCAAAGATGATATTCCGTTATTAGTTGAATATTTTACAAAGCAAATTTGTGAAAAATATAATTTCCCTTTAAAAGAATTTACCGACAATGCAATTAACAGCTTAAAAAATATGCAATGGACAGGCAATGTTAGAGAGTTAAAAAACTTAATAGAGCGAATTATAATTATGATCCCTAAAAATGTTATTTCTGAAAAAGATGTTTACGATTTAATACCAAAGTCATCAAATGATTTCGATGATTTATTCAATATTTCAAATTCATTTCAGGAGTTTAAAGAGAAAGCAGAAAAGATGTTTATATTAAAGCAGTTAGAGGCTAATAATTGGAATATAAGTAAAACTGCAGAAGCTTTAGAAATTCAAAGAAGTCATTTATATGGTAAAATGAAAAAATATAATATAATAAAGGAATAATTATGGGAAAGACAATTTTTTCTAAAATTATTAATCGCGAAATTCCAGCTGATATTGTCTATGAGACAGAGTCAATTCTTGCTTTTAGAGATATCAATCCCCAAGCCCCAGTACACATTCTAATTATTCCTAAGATTGAAATACCATCAGTAAAGGAGCTGTCGGGCAAGGAGCATTCAAAGTTATTAGGTGATATGATTGACGCTGCAAATGAAATAGCAAGGAAAGAAAATATATCACAAAGCGGCTTTAGACTGGTTTTTAATTGTGGAGCAGATGCGGGTCAGGAAGTTTACCATTTGCATTTACATTTGCTTGGCGGAAGAAAGATGAATTGGCCTCCAGGCTAATGCTTAAATGCCTTATCAGATATATCTTTACGATAGTACATCCCATCAAAGTATATTGTTTGAATAACTTCATAACATCTTTTTTTACAGTAAGTTAAGTCATTATTTTTCGACTTAACTATAACATTTAATACTCTGCCGCCATTTGTAATAATTTCACCGTTAGATTCTTTTGTGCCAGCATGAAAAATAATTACATCATTATCAAAATCTTGATCTAAGCCATAAATCTTATAACCCTTTTCATAATGTTCTGGGTAGCCTTTCGATGCCAAAACAACGCCAACACATGCTCCATTGCTAAACTTAACTGAATCTTTGTCAATTTTCCCAGTTGAACTGGAATATAATAACTTAAGAAAATCGCCCTCAATTAAAGGAAGAACAACTTGAGTTTCAGGGTCACCAAAGCGAGAATTAAATTCCACTACTTTTGGACCATCACTTGTTAACATTAGTCCACAATAAAGACAACCCGAAAACTTAGAACCAACTTTTTGCATTGCAAATAAAGTTGGCTCAATAATGCTTCTTTTAATTTGCTCTAAAACGGCATTTGAGACAAATGGTGTTGGAGAATATGCACCCATTCCACCAGTATTTTTACCTGCATCCCCCTCACCTATTTTCTTATGGTCTTGTGCAGTTGGAAGCAGTACATAATCTACTCCGTCAGTAATAGCAAAAACTGAAACTTCTTCACCCTCCATAAATTCTTCAATAATAATTTTTTCGCCAGCTTTGCCAAATAAAGATTTATCAAAGTAGTTTGAAATTTCTTTTTTAGCCTCATTAAAAGAATTAACTATAACCACACCTTTTCCAGCTGCTAAACCATCGGCTTTTATTACAACTGGATATTTTGTGCTTTTCAAGTATTCAACTGCTTGGCTATAATTATCTTTTTGAAAAACGTTAAATGCAGCAGTTGGGATAGAATTTTCAATCATTAGTTGCTTGGCAAAAGATTTTTCGCCTTCTAAGCGAGCAGCATTTTTTGAAGGGCCAAAGGCAACAATACCATTTTTCTTCAATTCATCTATTATACCGTTGACCAAGGGTTGTTCGGGTCCAACTACTACAAAATCTATTGAGTTAGTCTTACAAAAATTTATTACAGAAGAAAAATTGTTTATGTCAATTTGAATATTATGTCCTAATTTTTTTGTACCAGGATTTCCTGGCAAAATAAAAAGCTCAGATAAAGAGGGACTTTCAGAAATTTTTAACGCTAATGCATGTTCTCTACCGCCTGAACCTAAAACAGCTACCTTCAATTCTCCTCCTTTAAATAGAATTGAAATTGTTTTGTTAATTCTTCTGTTAGTTTTTTGCGATTGTGCTTTTCAATAAAATCCTCATTAGGCAATGGTAATTTATTTGATTTATAAAGACTGTATATATCCAAGATTTTGTTTTTGATATCATCAACATCATCTGGCGCAGTAATAAAAGCAGCGCCGTATTCTTTTAATGCTGATTTAGCAGCTCCATCAGGCACACAAGCTAATATTGGTTTGCGCGCTCCAAAATATTCAAATAGCTTTCCTGTTGAAATTGTGTCTGCATTTTTCATATTACCAATCATCATCCATAATATATCAGTAGACTTAATTTTTTTAACAGCTTCTACATGCTCTAAATAACCATAATCAAAAATATATTCAGTTAAACCTAAGTCTGATATTAATTTTTTGTTTTCATTTCTTAGGTAGCCAATAAATTCCAATTGTATATCAGCTGCTATTTCGGGGTTTTCAATTGATAATTTTTTAAACGCTCTTAAAAAATAGACAGGAGTTATTTTCTCATAAAATATGCCTGAATATGTAAGCTTCATTTTGCTGTTGTTCTTTGGCAAAGCTTCAACTTTCTCAAAATCCTCTGGGTCATAGCCATGCGGTATAATAACAATATCATCAAAAGATAAGAATTTATAATTCATTAGTAACTTTTCTTTTATCTTCCTATTGACAGCTATAATTTTATCAGCGTGCTTAAGGGAAAAATATTCAAGTTGTTTATGTTTCCATTTGTGATATGGAGTAGGATAAAATGCGAAATGATTCTCGTACCATAAATCCCTATAATCTACAAATAGCGGGATATTAAATTCGTCTTTCAATTTTGCAGCATAATAAAATGATGAAAATGGCGGAATAGTTACATACAAAATATCAAATTTTTCAGACGAAAGTTTTTTCCTAACTAACTCATATGCTTTTTTCGACCATGATTTTTTATTGTCTGGAATAAAAAAGGCTTTGCTAATCGATGATAAAATTTTACGTAGAAATTCCTTTGGCATATTAACAGTTTGATATTTTAATCCCAAGAGCGAATTAACATCGAAAGCTTCCGTCCTAATTATTTCTATATTCGAATTTTCTATTTCTTTTAGAAGTGACATATCATGTGCAAAGTAAGCAGTATTACCTGCGGTTACCACTACAGGCTGCCAATTAAAATAAGGCATATACTTAACAAATTTTAATGTTCGTTGTACACCACTTAATCCCATTGGCGGGAAATAATAAGCTAATACTAGAACTCTAAACATAGTTATTAAATTTTTTTATAAGATTGATAATTTGGTGCTTCTTCAGTAATTATCACATCATGTGGGTGACTTTCGCGCAAGCCAGCATTTGTTATTTTTACAAATTTAGCTTTTGTCTTTAATTCATTGATATTTTTTACGCCGCAATAACCCATAGCGGCTCTTAGTCCACCGACAAATTGATAAATAGTTTCAGAAAGTGGTCCTTTGTATGGTACTCTGCCCTCTACGCCTTCAGGTACTAATTTTTTTATATCCTCTTCCATATCTTGAAAATACCTATCACTACTGCCGTGCTTCATTGCACCTAACGAACCCATACCTCTATATATTTTAAAGCTCCTTCCCTCGTAAAGAACTTTTTCTCCTGGTGTTTCTTCAACTCCTGCAAGCATGCCCCCCATCATAACTGTATCAGCACCCGCTGCAATAGCTTTTGGTACATCACCGGTCTGTTTAATTCCACCGTCAGCAATAATTGGTATCCCTTTGCCTTTCAAAGCGTTTGCTACATTTATAACAGCAGTAATCTGAGGCACACCAACACCAGCAATCACCCTGGTAGTACATATCGAACCAGCTCCAATTCCTACCTTTACAGCATCTACTCCAATCTTGATAAGTTCCAAAGCTGCTTCTCCTGTAACTATATTTCCAGCAATTAACTGAAGGTACTTATATTTTTTCCTTATTTGACTAATCGTTTTCAGCACACCTTGTGAATGACCATGCGCAGTATCAACTACAATAACATCAACATTAGAACTGACCAAAGCTTCTACTCTTTCCATAGTATCTTTTGATACTCCAACTGCAGCACCAACTCTTAATCTTCCTAAATCATCTTTACTTGCATTTGGAAATTTCTTTTTCTTAGAAATATCCTTGTATGTTATAAGTCCTTTTATTATTCCTTTTTTATCAACAACGGGTAATTTTTCTATTCTGAACTTATGGAGAATTTTCTCTGCATCTTCAAGAGTTGTGCCTAATGGGGCTGTAATTAGGTTTTCTTTTGTCATTAATTTTGATACAGGCAATTTTCTATTAGGCTCGAAACGCAAATCTCTATTAGTTAGAATTCCTATAAGCTTGCCTTGAGAATCAACAATAGGAATACCTGAAATTCTATACTTAGACATTAAGTTTTCAGCTTCTTCGACAGTTTTATCGGGGGTTAGTGTAATAGGATTGTGAATCATTCCGCTTTCAGATCTTTTAACTTTATCTACTTCTTCAGCTTGACGTGCAATAGACATATTTTTATGAATAATACCAATACCACCTTGAGCTGCCATAGCAATTGCCATTTCAGATTCTGTAACAGTGTCCATAGCAGCCGATAAGAAAGGAATATTTAATTTAATTTCAGGTGTTAAGTAAGAGGAAACATCTACCTCACGAGGAAGCACTGCAGATTTTGCTGGGAGCAAAAGAATATCATCAAATGTTAAGCCCTCAAATTCAATTTTATCTTTTCTCATAATAGCCTCTAATGATTACAAAAAAGACCACATTAAGTGGTCTCTAAATTTTCAATCAAAAGCTGAATAGCCAGTAATATCTTCACCAATTATTAAGGTGTGCATTTCATGAGTACCTTCATAAGTTTTAACTGATTCAAGATTAGCAGAATGACGCATAACAGGATATTCATCTAAAATTCCATTAGCACCTAAAATCTCTCTAGACATTCTGGCAATTTCAAGTGCTTTTTCACAATTATTTCTTTTTGCCATTGAAATTTGTGTATGTTTTACCGTTCCTTTGTCTTTCAATCGGCCCAATTGTACATTCAGCAGTTGAGCCTTTGTTATCTCTGTGAGCATATAGACCAGCTTTTCTTGAGTAATTTGATAAGCTGCAATTGGCTTACTAAACTGAATTCTTGATTTTGCATAATTTAATGCAGTATCGTAGCACGCCATCATAGAACCTACAACTCCCCATGCAATTCCGTATCTTGCTTGGTTCAAGCACATTAAAGGTGATTTAAGCCCATCACTTTTTGGCAAAATATTTTTTTCTGGCACAAAAACATCTTGGAATATTAATTCAGAAGTTACCGATGCCCTTAAAGAATGTTTACCTTTCATTTCGGGTGCTGTAAATCCTTCAGCACCTTTTTCAACTAAGAAGCCTCTAATTACCCCATCAAGTTTAGCCCAGACAACAGCTACATCGGCAATACTACCATTTGTAATCCACATTTTAGCACCGTTCAGCAAATATCCCCCTTCTACTTTTTCAGCACGAGTTATCATTCCTGCTGGGTTAGAACCATAATCCGGCTCAGTTAAACCAAAGCAGCCAATTTTTTCTCCTTTAGCAAGCTTAGGCAGCCAATAATCTTTTTGATTCTCATCACCGAAAGTATATATTGGATACATAACCAGTGCGCTTTGCACAGAGACAAAACTTCTAATTCCGCTATCACCCCGCTCAAGTTCTTGCATTACTAAGCCGTAAGCTACATTATTCATTTCGGCACAACCGTATTTGCTTGGCAAATTACTCCCAAAAAGACCTAATTCAGCCATTTTGGGTATTAAATGCATTGGAAATGTGCCCTCACGGTAATGTTTTTCAATGACAGGCAGAACTTCTAATTCAACAAATTCACGTACAGTATTTCTAACAAGAATTTCTTCTTGACTGAACAGTGAATCGATTTCTATATAATCTACACCCTTAAACATTGACATAAAAAATAATATTTACTTATGAAATATAAATAAACTATCGCAGTTCACTCAATCGTCTTCAATATTTATATCTAATTGTCTCAAAGCGCTTTTTATTATTTCGTATTCAAAACCCTTATTTTGAAGATAAGAGAAAACTTTCTGTCGAATTTTATTTTTGTCTGAATAAATTTTTATTAAGTAGTTAATTCTTTTTTGAGCTAATATAACAGCATTATTAATCAGTAAGTCAGTATCTCGATTTTCATCAATCAATTTATCTATTACTTTTCCTTCAATTCCTCGTTTTAATAAATCGGCTTTTAATTTATTTATGCCAATCTTTTTTTTAACAATATTTTGTTTATAATAATTTTCAGCAAATAAAGTGTCGTTTATATAGCCCTTTTCCAAAAATTCATTAATAACGTTTTCAACCAATTGATGATTAAATTTTTTTTGAATGAGTTTTCTTTTAAGTTCGTAGGATGAATGCTCTCTTCGTGATAACAGTTTGAAGATATAATCTTTTATTTTAAGTCTTTCTGAGTCAATTTTAAGTTCTTCTAAATCAGAATCTGATAACACATCATTTTTTCTAAGACCTTTTTTAACAGCAGATTGATAAGCTACAGTTATAGTTTCAGAGTTATCAAAGGTGATAATAACATTATTTCCCTTCTTTTGTATTGATTGAATTATCATTTACTTTTTTGTTTCTTTGTCTCTAATTCTTTCTCTTGTTGAGTTCCCTCTTGAGCTTCTTTTGGAATCATACCTAAGGAAATTTTTACCTCATTTTCTAATTTTGTCATTAGTTCGTTATCTTCCATTAATTTTTGCCTAAATTGTTCTCTCCCTTGATAACGTTCATCGTTGTAAGTAAACCAAGCACCACTTTTCTTTATAATGTTCAATTCAGAAGCGAGGTCAATCAAATCACCTGCTTTACTTATTCCTTCGTTATAAAGAATATCAAATTCAACTTCTTTAAACGGTGGTGCGACCTTACTTTTAACGACTTTAACTTTGGTTCTATTGCCCACAACATTTTGTCCATCTTTAATGGCAGCAATTCTGCGAATGTCTAATCTTACACTTGCATAGAATTTTAATGCATTACCGCCGGTTGTAGTTTCAGGGTTGCCAAACATAATTCCAATTTTGCTTCTGAGTTGATTTGTGAAAATCACACATGTTTTTGATTTACTAATAGCGCCGGTAATTTTTCGTAGAGCTTGAGACATTAATCTTGCTTGCATGGCCATCTGCGGGTCTCCCATATCGCCTTCTATTTCGGCGCGTGGCACGAGTGCAGCAACAGAATCAACTACAATTACATCTAATGCATTACTTCGAATTAAAGTATCAACAATTTCTAATGCTTGTTCTCCAAAATCGGGTTGAGAAAGCAAAAGATTATTAGTATCAACATGCAAACGTTTAGCATAATTAACATCTAGTGCATGTTCAGCATCGATAAATGCAGCAAGTCCACCTTTCTTTTGAGCTTCAGCAATAATATGAAGGCATAGTGTAGTTTTACCAGAAGATTCAGGTCCAAATATTTCTACAATTCTGCCTCGCGGTACCCCGCCAATACCCAAAGCATAATCAAGGGAAATTGAGCCAGTCGAAATTGATTCCAGCTCATTTATAACGCCATCGCCCAATTTCATTATTGTGCCTTTACCGTAGGTTTTCTCGATATTAGAAATCGTGTCTTCGAGTATTTTCATTTTAGCATCTTTATCGTTTGCCATCTGTTCCTCCGTTGTTTAATGTAAGTTAAAGTTTTTTATTTTGTGATATACCGAACCAGTAGATTTAAGCTCACTTTTAAATAAAATTATATTTGAGACGGTAAAAGTTATTTTAGGAAATATATGATTACTAAACTTATAAATTTTTTGAATATCCTCATTACCTCTAATTCTTAATAATGTAACATGTGGTTTAAACTCTCTGTTTTCTTTAGGAAATCCTAATTCATTACAACAATTGTCAATTTCATGTTGGATTATTTTTAACTGTTCTGAATCGTTTGTTTTCACCCAAAGAATTCTTGGCTGTCCAGCTTTCTTGAAAAATCCAAATTTTTCAAAAAAGAGATCAAACTTGGCTTTATCTTTAAGCACATTTGCAATTGTTTCAATCAGCTTTTTGTTTTTTTCTTCTTCTACATCACCTAAGAATTTCAATGTAATATGAAGTTTTTCTTTAGGTTCCCATTTAATTCTCGGATCGTTGTAGATGTTATCTCTTATTTCAATTAATTTATTTAAAGCATCTTCAGGAATTTCAGCTGCAATAAACAATCTATTCATCGTAAGGAATTCCTAACAAATTTCTTCTTAGCATGTCTAATGCAGCTTGAGCTGTCCTGTCTTTATTTAACAATCTATTATCGCCAAATCGGTACTCCCGCGCTGTACAGATTTTCTCATCACAAATGCCGATATAAACTAAGCCCACAGGTTTATTATCTGTGGCTCCAGTGGGTCCCATAATGCCTGTTACTGCAAGACCAATATCAGAGCCGCTAATTGCCCTTACGCCTTCTGCCATTTGTCTGCAAACTTCCATACTAACAGCGCCGTATTTTTGTATTACATCCTCGTTAACCTTTAGCAATTCTACTTTAGCGGCATTACTGTATGCAACTACACCTCTATCGAAATAATTACTACTACCGCTTATATTTGTAAGTCTATTAGAAATTAAGCCGCCCGTGCATGATTCTGCTACAGAAATTCTTAATCCCCTTTCAGTTAATAACTTAGCTACTACTGATTCAAGAGTATCATCTTCTTTACCGTAAATATATCGACCAATAATTGTTCTAATTTTCTGTTCAATTTCTGTTAGTTTGTTATGTGCTTTCTCAATTGATTCTTCTTTTACTGTTAGTCTTAATTTTACTCCAAATTGATTTGGCAAGAAAGCTAGTTTAGCACCTTCTAACAACTTATCCAAGTCACCTAACTTTTCAAATAAAAGTGATTCTGGTATACCTGTAGTAAGCAAATTCACTCTTTGAATAAACTGTTTCTGCGTACCTATTTTTTCTGTTAATTTTGGAATTACAAAACTTTCCATCATACCTTCCATTTCGTAAGGTACTCCCGGCATAGCTACAAAAATTTTTTCTTCTTTTTCAATCCAAATACCTGGTGCAGTTCCTCTTGAATTTCTAATTGCTGTAGCAATTTTAGGCACTAATGCTTGTTCTTGGTTTACTTTTGTTAATGGTCTACCGCGCGTTTCAAAAAATTTTTTAATATCGTTTAACACGTTTTGGTCTGTTACCAGCTCAGTTTTAAAAAAATTGACAACACATTTTCGTGTTACATCATCGTGTGTTGGTCCCAAACCACCAGTAACAATTACAATATTATTATTTTGGTATGCATCTTTAAATTCTTTCAATATTTCTTTTTCTTCGTCAGGAACAACACTTGTTTTTGTCACAGTAATATTTAGTTTAGTTAACTGTTCACCAATAAATGCTGCATTAGTGTTGAGAGTTTGACCAATAATTATTTCGTCACCAATAGTAATAATTTGTGCTTTCATATTATTCGATTAAATGAGTGAATTATAAAATAAATTTAATGTTATCTGAATTATAATGAAAGAATAAAAAGCTGCAACAACATCATCTAAAACCACACCCCATCCACCGCGTAATTTTTCAATTTTTCTTATTGGGAAGGGTTTAATAATATCCATTATACGCCATATCAAAAAAGCTGGTACAATTAAAAAAATGCTTTTAGGTAAAAAGAGAAAAGAAATCCAAGTACCAATGAGTTCGTCAAGTGTAAATTCCTTTGGGTCCTTGCCATAACTTTTCTCAAACTTTTCAGCCAGACCAATACCGAACACAATTAAAACAGAAATAAGGATAAGCAATAAAGTAGGGTTTTCGAAACCGGGTATTAAGTAAAAACAAAGCGCTATAAAGCTAGCAAATGTTCCTGTGGCCCATGGGAAATAGCCTGTAAAAAAAACTGAACCAATAATTTTTTCAATAAAATTAATTTTCAAGACTAAACAACCTTTTAATTAAATATCTGTTAGAATACAAATATGAAACGCCGCTAATCACTGTAATAATAGTTACAAAAAGCATCATGTAATATATAAATATAGCATTTGATAATCTTACCAAAATAAAACTGTAGTAATCGTTTACATAGTCAATAGTTTTAGCAGTATAAATTAACAACAAATAATAAAGAAAAGACATTTGGATAAAAGTTTTCCATTTTGCAAATCTACTTGTTGTAAAAGAAACGTTTTTATATTCAGCATAAGCACGTAATAAAGTAATGAATATATCTCTAACGATAATCAATATAACCATCCAAAATTCTAACACACCCACAAAAACAAACCCAAGAAAAGCAGTAGAAGTTAAAATTTTGTCAGCTAAAGGGTCTAAAAACTTTCCCCAGCTGGTAATGTAATTGAATTTTCTAGCCAACCAGCCATCATACCAGTCACTAATTGCTGCTATTAAAAAAACAATTAAGGAAATTTGCTTAAGCAATGGTTCTTCAGACAAGAATAAAAAAAGAAAAATGGGTGTAAGTATTATTCGTAACGTAGTTAATTGATTAGGAAGTATCATTGCTATGCTTCTGCTGCAATATTGTCAGAAATATTTTTTAGAAAATTGAATTCATAAATACCTGTATTGTGTCCATCTTTCCAAATTATATTCAAGGCGTAATTACCAACTATGTTGATGCTTGTTATTGTAAGTTGTTCGTTAGAGTATATGGGGATATAAGAAAGACTTTGGTTTTCTTTCTCACCAGTACAATTGGCGCAAGGACAATATTTTCTAAGATTAGCAAGTTTAATTTTGCTTTCAGTATTATCATCCCATTTAATATGTAAATATTTTTTTTCAATAACTTTTATTTGAACTGGTAACATTAGTTTAGTGTTATTCCTGTTAGAATTTTCAATGCTTCTAAATATTTTTTACTTGTATTTTCGATCACATAACCAGGCAATTTTGGTGCAGGCGGTTTTTTATTAAAGTTAATTGAGAGCAAGTAATTTCTTACATATTGTTTATCGAAACTATTTTGAGTTTTGCCAATTTCGTATTCATTCTTTGGCCAAAAACGCGATGAATCCGGTGTAAGCAATTCATCGATTAAAATTATAGAATCGTTATAAAAGCCAAATTCCATTTTGGTATCTGCGATAATAATTCCCTTTGAATCGGCATAGTCGGATGCTCTGTTGTATATTGCAATTGCCTTCTCTTTGATAAAGTTATAAACATCACTACCAATCAATGATTTTGCTTTTTGTTCGTCAATATTTTCATCGTGAACACCCAATTGTGCTTTAGTGGAAGGGGTAAAAATAGGTTCAGGCAGTTTCTCAGATTCCCTCAAGCCCTTTGGCAATTTTATTCCACAAATTGAGCCAGTTAATTTATAATCGTTCCAGCCAGAACCAGAAATATAGCCGCGTACAATACATTCCATTTCTATCAATTTGGATTTTTTTACAAGCATAGTCCTATCTTTAAGTATTGAGGAATATTTTTGACATTCCATCGGGAAATCTTCAACATTTGTTGAGATAACATGATTTGGGATTAAATCAGAGACATAATCAAACCAAAATTTTGAAATTTTAGTAAGCACCTTACCTTTGTAAGGAATTCCTTCGTTCATAATTACATCAAAAGCTGAAAGCCTGTCTGTAGATACCATTAAATAATTTTCCCCCAAGTCATAAATATCCCTCACTTTTCCTTTCTTATAGAGTTTTAAATCACTAAAATTTGTTTGAGTTATAACTTGTTCCATTAATTCTCCTAATTAAAACAAATTTGAAAAAAAGTATGTTCATTAAATTTGAAAAGAAATATAAATAGACATTAATTGCTATTCAACTTAATCTTTAGTTTAGACAGTCATAATATTAGTTGTTATGTTTAAAAATGTAATTTAGATTAATACAAAGGGATTAAAAAATGAGAAGACACAAATTAACTGGCTTATGTGGGGCGTTCTTGCTCTTATTTTCTACTATTTTACCACTATCGAAAATGAATGGGACAAACATTACTATACTGCCGTTATTTAACAATTTTGTAATAAACAATGTTTGGGAATGGATTAACATTTCAGCCTTTGCAATAACATATATTATCAGTGTAGTGGTTTGCATTTGGTTGATTATAGAAAAAAAATATGTTGGTATTTTTATATCGGCATCTGCAATAGCATTTGTATCATTAATAATTTTTATGGGGATTCTCATATCTAAGGTAAATGCCAGTCCAGATGCACTTAATAATTTTTCAATCAGCTGGGGATGGATTATAATACTTCTTGGAATCTTATTAGTATATTTTAGCGGTTTTAGAATGCTAAAACAAGTGAGGACTAACGGACAAAAGAAAGTATGAATATGAAAGCTTATTGCTAAACAATATTTACTCCAATCTTTTTGTATTTATCAAAAAATGGATCTTGGTTATCTTTTTCGGTTATAATAATATCTATTTCCTCTATGTCGCATACTTTAAATCTTTGGTGTGTATCAAGTTTTTCAGTTATAACAGGAGCAATTACTTTATCGGAAGATTTAATAATTTCTTTTTTAATTTGGACAATCTCCCAGTCATTATCTGTCAACCCATGTTCAATATCTAACGCATTCACGCCAACGAAACACAAATCAGCTTTAATTTTTCTAATTTGTTCTACAGCGTGAGCGCCCACAGAAATTAAAGATGACTTAGAAATTTTATCACCTATAAAAATTACATCTATTGATTCATGCCTAGTGTATTCTATTGCTACAGGTAAACTTACTGTTATAAATGTAGCATGCAATTCTTCGGGGATTATTTTAGCGAACTCAATTATTGTTGTTCCGCCAGTTGAAAGAACAACCATATCATTTTTCAAAAAGGAAATTGCTTTTCTTGCAATTTCCTGTTTGCCATCTAAAGAATAAACACTGTTAGAGTGAAGGGATAAATAAAAAGATTTAGACAATGCACCGCCATGCACCCTTATTATTTTCTTTTCTTTTTCTAGTTCTAAGAGGTCACGACGAATTGTATCTTCAGATACTTTTAATAATTCACATAGATCTGATGAGAGTACTTTATTGTGAAGATTAACTTCCCTTAGTATTACAGACTTTCTTTCTTCTTTAAGCATAGCAAAATTTCTTGTCCAAAATTACAAAAAAATGATTAACAAAGAAATTGAAACACCGTTCTTTCAAAAGAAATTAAGCCCAAATTTCCCATTAGGAAAATAAGGATCCATCACTTAGCGAATAGTGAGTTAAATAAGTTACATAAATAGTAATAATTTTGTGTAGCGTAAGAAGTATTGCCATTTACTTTCTTGCTTTGTGCAACTTAAGATAAATCGTGCTTTGTAAAAATTTAATTCTAATTCAAGTGCTTATAATTTTGTTATATATCCTATCAAGTAAAAATACTTACCACCCTTCTAATCCAGCATGGTCTGGACTTACAAACTGCAAACCATGCTGACCAGCACATGGATCATTTGATACTTCTTCAATAATAGCAAACTCGTTCCAAATAACAGGGCCTATTTTTGAACCATTTGAATTGTACCAAATGCCATTGGATAAGTAGGCATCAAGTGGAACAGCAACAATTTTTACAAAGTAGGTCCATTGACATTTCTTACCATCAACGATGTAAGTGCCAGACATGTGGTTAGTAAGCCATGCACCAGAACCACGATACGATGAGAATCCAAAATGTCTGTCTAACAGACCATCGCCATCACAATCAGTATTTGAAAGCCATGCATCATTCCATTTCATCTGCAAATTTACATCTTTATAATCCTGACACCATGCTGCATTTCTATAAGCATCACAGTACTTGCCGTTAAAAATGTGTGCTTGATAATTATAGCCCCACTTGTCATAACCTGTGGTAAGTACTGAACCATCAGATGCATGAAGAGTCCCAGATTGAATGGTTGTACAATTTGTACTGTTGAATTTGCTAAGCGACTTTTGAACTTCTGCGGGTTGGGTTACATCTGTTTGCTGGGTGTTACAACTAAATGTAACTAAAATAACTGCAGTTAAAAAAGGAGTTAAAAAAAATTTTTTCATATCATCCTCCATGTAATAAAAATAATTTTAAGAACATTTCCCCTTCTGGAAAGAGTAGACTTGGAATTAGAGTGAATAATTGACAATGTAATTGAAACTTTATTATAATATTGAAAGAAAATAATTAAATGGCAATAAAAATATTCGAAATTAATTTTTGTTAAATTCAGCCTTGCTTAAGGTACTTGAAAAATCACGGCAATTTCTGTAGAATCTTAACATCTAGTTTCTTTACGAACAGAAAATGTAGACTGCTGCCTTATAAAGTAGTTTAATTAAGATCTTCGGTCGATTGAATATAAATCAATGTTTAACTATATTTTTTTAGATACTTTCTTTCGGGTGATAAGTTTATTACCAAAAGGAGGGGTAAGTTATGCCTACTTATGAATTCAAATGCAACAAGTGCAATGAAAAATTTAGCTTAACATTATCGGTCGATGAGTACTTAAAAAGAAAAACATTCCAGTGTCCAAAATGTAAGGGTGAGGATGTTAAAAGAGTATTCTCAAGCTTTACGGCAGTAACATCAAAGAAAAGTTAAAGACATTTAATTTCGCAGCTCGCGCGCAGTTGCATTTTCTGATAAAACAAAAAGAGATTCTTGGTAATAATCCTTTATGGAGGTAAAAACTAAGGCCGATATTTGCTGTTGTTAAAAACCGCCTTATAAAAACTTTCTTTAATAAAAAAGGGATGCGAAATCATCCCTTTCATTGTGGGCAGAGACGGAATCGAACCGCCGACACAAGGATTTTCAGTCCTTTGCTCTACCGACTGAGCTATCTGCCCTTATAGTTTACAGATACTTGTTAATAATTTTGCGGCACTAAACTATAGAAAATGAGAATAATTTCAAAATAGTTTTTTGATGCTCAAGAGAAAACAAAATATTCCTTATTAAATATTTGCGAACCTCTTAAATAGATAAGGAATCCAACACTTAGATTTATTTTAATCTTTATTACTTCTTATAAAATATTCAGTCTGTCCATCAAGTAATGTAAGTTGAGCTTCAATATTCTTTAGTTCATATTTTTTCATGTTCAATCTATATTTTTCATCAATCCTTCCATTTTGTAATCTATCTAAAATCATGTTGTAATATTTTTCATCAATCTCTGCTGAAATAAATTGTCTTTTAAGAACTTTACAAATTTCTATTTCTGCACCGCTGCCTCCAAAAAGAATTAAAACTATATCCTTAGGCATTGTGCAAGATTTGATAAGCATCTCAGAAAGTTTTTGAGGAATCTGGCATGCATGAAATGTTTTTTCTTTACTCACATTTTTAACTAAGTCAAAATAAAACCAATCATAAGGCATTCTTCCCTTTGAACCATTTGCAATATTTTGTAATATCCGTTTATCTGTTGGATTTTTATAAGGGACAGCTACATTGTCTTTATAAAATTTATTATTCTTTGTCTTTCGGCAATGCAATATACTTCTGTGAGCAGTTGTAAAGCGTTTAGGAGTGTGGCCAACATTTGTGTTGTATACCCAAGCATAGTCAGAGACTTCGTAACATGCACTGTCTAAATATTTTACTCGTAAATATGCATTTTGTTTTGGATAATTTATTAAAAACATATTTCCAGTATCTTTTAATACTCTCAGCGATTCCTTGGCTAATTCAATATACCATTCAATATATTCATCAAAATTTTTTGTATAAGATTTATCGCCATATTTGATGCCAACATTATAGTCTGGATCCCCAAAAACCATATCAACACTTTTATCTGGCAATTCTTTGAGAAGCTGCATTATATCCATAAGAAAAACTTTATTCAAATATTTTTCAATTTTACTATTTTGATTACTCATTTAATCACCCCTCTTAATAAGATTATACTGAGCACATTTCAATAATTTGATAGATGCCATATTATCTTCATCTTCAAATGTATAATTATATAACCTAATTATTGAACTGCCCCGTTCTTTTTTTCTTAATATGTAACAACAATTAATCTGCTTAACTTCTAATTTATTCTCATTCTTTAATATAGTATAATGCTTAAATGGGTGGTAAAGTTGATATATAGCAAAATTTTTCGGGAACCCATTTTTACCTTCAATAACTGTTATAATCCCATTCAATTCCATTGTTAAATCGATTTCCATTTGTAAATTTTTTACAAATAATTTTTTATCTAAATGGTATGTTATAATTAATATCAAGAAGAAATGCCACCGCCGCCGCCTTTATTTGTCCTACCTTTTTTCCAACCTGTTTTACCTTCAATAGAAATACTATTAGGTGCATTTAATAATTTTCTCTCTAATTGACAAACCTCGTTAAATATGCAAAATCTATTCTCATTAAAAATAAATCTATCTTGTGGAATTAAGCTCTCTAATTTTTTCTTATCAAACGGTTTCCATGGCTGGCAATAACGTTTATTTTGGCGACAGGCAGTTTTACCAAGTCTATATATTAGATAATCAATAGAAGCAGGGGTAGGCGGCCTATGATTATTAGGGATTTTCCCCCATTCTTCCCAAACTTTTCTCCATGCTTCACGATTTAATCTATCAACCATCGTATATTGAAAACAGTAAACATCTAAATAACTTGCTAGTAAAGGTATACGAAACTGCATAATCCCTGTTCTTAAAGCTACTCTCATAGTATTTTTATCACTCATTACATCAAGCTTATCTATATTACTTTTGTAGTTCCATACACCTAAATCAGCCATATCCCTTAAAAACATATGTGCCTTTTTAGTTGAGAAGCCATACTTTTCTTCAGCTGTGAGTGCTTGAACAATTTCTATTACATTTCCATCATGTATTTCGTTTATATTATAAGCAGAAGAATTGTATTTGTCTATTAATAATTTTGCAGAGTTTTGCATCCAGGGCTTTCTTTTATCTCGCTGCGAATCAGCATTTAGAAAATTGAGAAGTTCATCAATCAGTAAATCATTTTCATAAACTTTTTGAGGATTAAAACAATCCGGGTGTCTTTTGAAAAATTCAAAAGGATTGCTTCTTGCATGAATATCAACGTTAAAATCTTGAATTGCTGTAAAAAATCGGACATTTGCAATTTCTTCTTTAGTTAAATCAAGGGTATCGAGTTGAACTTTAATTGTTGATTTCGAGTATATGTTTTCTAATATTTTAGCGACCTTTAAACACTCATCGTTAGGATTAATTTTAGGATTTAAAACCTTCTCATGATTTTCTTCCCAATATTTATGGAATTCTGAAATATATGGCGGTGGGAGTGTTGTTTTCTTTTGATAGAAATAAATATTTATTTCATTTAAAATATTCGCCGCTAATTGATATTCATCTTCACCATTCATTTTATCATAATCAAATTCAATATTAAAATGCTTTGCTAATTTTTCTAAAAATATTATAAAACTAGACATATTAAGTATCCTTTGTTTTTTCATAAACAATTAGATACTGGTGCTTAATTGTTAAATCATCTGATGTATTTTGAGTAGTATCATGTTCATTCTCTTTTACAACTATTATTATTTCTTTTAGCCACAATTTATCATCACATATTTTCTCAACTACTCTTTTTGCAAGGGGTTCAATATATCCATTAATTCTTGTATCATGCGTTTGTATAACTAAAAATCCACCTGGATTTAAGTTTGGCAACTCTCGGTTTATAATATTTTTTATTCCATCAAGATAATATTCTGCATCTAAAGAAGAATTAAAACTAATTGTAGGTGATTTTATAAACAATAAATGAACCTTATTAGATTTTTTTCTATTGTTCTTTACCTCATTATTATTTTCTGAAAAAAAAGTTATTACAGAATAATTTTTTTTATCTGAATACCTCTCAATTATATTCCGATCTAATAATTTTTCAAACTCATTATTTGGGAATATCCAGACAGTTGTAGTCTCAAGCTTATCTAATCTTCTTATTAATTTTATCTTCTCTTTTACAGGAAATATAGAGTTATAATTTGCTTGAGCTTCTTTTATAATAAGTGATTCTTCAATTTTAGGTTTTTCGAATATTGGAAGGTATTCATGTGCTAAGAGAAGGAAATTATACTTAATACTATTTTCATACCAAAAACCCGTAGTTTTACAATTATGTTGCCTCTTGATTACCAATTCTTTTAATAAAAATCCTGCTTTGAGAAATACATCAATTAGTTTAAATCCGAGAGGTATAACATGCTTTTTTGATCTTGTATCACCAATCAATATCGCACATTTTCTGCCAGGTTTTAGAACTCTATAACTCTCTTTCGCTACAATGAACATTTCTATTAGGAATTCTTCCATATTTAACAACGAGAGGTCGCCCTTTTTCGAATCAGTATAATGAATTATATTTGCATAAGGCGGGTGAGCACAAATTAAGTCTATTGAATCATTATCAATGAACGATAAATCTCTTGCATCTCCAATAATTAATTGTGGTTCATACCCCGACAAATTCGGGGCAATTTTATTTTCTTCATCGAATAGAGATTTCTGAGGTTCTATATCAAAATCTAAGTTCTTTTTTGCTAATTTAATTGCATTTTCATTAATGTCAATAGCAATACATCTTCTTCCTAATAATTTACTTTCTACTGCCGTAGTACCTGCACCGCAAAAATAATCCAGAACGACTTCGCCAGGTTTTGAATATTTGAGTATAACATTGCGTGGAATATAAGGAGACCAGTTCCCTCTGTATTCGCCACTGTGAGTAGCCCAATTACCTCTTTGCTTAAAACTCCATACAGTTGTTCTTTCTTCTTTGAAATCTTTCGGTTGATAACTCTTAATTTTTTTTTGAATATTTATTGCACTTATATTTAATCCATGAACTCTTGTAATTATCTTTTCAAGATATTTAAATGTAACCCCATATTTTCTGCCAATCTCAACATCTGGTGTGCCCATTAATTTTTCATTTAAGATTGCTTCTTCTAATTCTTTTCCCTTAAGAAAATTCCTTTTATTATCCATACCATCCTTCATGTAAAATTATTTAAATTTCTTCTCACATCACCAATGCCATAATAGCTTTTTGAACATGCAATCTATTTTCTGCTTCGTCAAATACAATTGAGTTTGGTGAATCAATTACTTCGTCAACTACTTCTTCTCCTCGATGAGCTGGCAGACAATGCATAAATAAATAATCTTCTTTTGCATGTTTAACTAATTCCAAGTTCACCTGAAATTTCTGAAATATCTTTTTTCTTTCTTCGGCTTCTTTTTCCTGACCCATACTCGCCCATACATCTGTATAAACAATATCTGCATACTTTACTGCTTCAAACGGGTCATTAATAATTTTAACTTTGCTCCCCATATATTTTGCAGTTTCAATAGCATATTCAACGATTTCTTTTTTTGGTTCATAGCCTTTTGGTGATGCAATTGTAATATCGATTCCAACTTTTGAACAGCCATTAAGCAAACTATGAGCTACATTATTTCCATCACCAAAGTAAGCTAACTTTAGCCCCTGTAATTTTCTTTTCTTTTCTAAAATAGTAAATATATCGGTCAATACCTGACATGGATGCAACAAATCTGTTAATCCATTAATTACAGGAATAGTAGCATATTTTGCCAAATCAACTACATCTTGATGAGAAAATGTTCTTATCATTATTCCATTTAAATATCTTGAAAGAACTTTAGCAGTATCGTGAATGTTTTCACTTTTGCCAAGCTGTAAATCGTTTTGATTAAAATACATTCCATGACCACCAAGTTGATAAATACCTGTCTCGAAAGAAATTCTTGTTCTTGTAGATGGCTTAGAAAAAATCATTCCAAGAGTTTTTCCTTTTAGGAGCTGATGTTCTTCTCCCATATAAAGTTTTTCTTTTAATGTTTTTGCAGCATCAAGTATTTCATAAATTTCTTCTAAGGAAAGATCTGCAATTGAAATTAAATCCTTCCCTTTCATGTTAACTGCCATTTTTTCTCCCTTATTTTTTAATTCACATATATTATAAGGACAAAAAATATTGTAACGTTTTTTATCCCTACCAAAAATAATATCAAAAATTATTGAAAAGTAATTCTAGTTCCACAATTTTCCAGTTGTATTTCCTTTTCGTTGGTTATCACTGCTTCATTTTTAGTAAACTCAACAAAATCTATAGCAGCCAATATTTTAGGTCCCATACTGCCATCAGGAAATTCGCCCAACTGATAATATTTCTTTACTTCATCGATAGAAACTCTATCCAATTTTTTTTGATTAGGTTTATTAAAATTAATATAGACTTTGGGGACGTCGGTAATTATATAAAAAATATCAGCTTTAATTTCCCTAGCTAATAATGAAGAAGCAAGATCTTTATCAACTACAGCTTCAATAGCTTCAAGGTAATTATTTTCGTGGCGGTAGACAGGAATTCCGCCACCGCCAGCTGCAATTACAATATTCCCCTTTTTAACCAAGTCAGCTATTATTTTTTTATTTAACATGTCAATTGGTTTAGGCGAGGCAACAACTTTTCTCCAGCCTCGCTTTCGCGGGTCTTCTTTAAATACCCAATTATTTGCTTTAGCAAGTAAATCAGCTTCTTCTTTTAAATAAAATCTTCCGATTGGCTTTGTAGGATTGTTAAAAGCCGGGTCATTAATATCGACAAGAACTTGAGTAATAATAGTAACTACATTTTTTTTCAACTTAGCTTTGCTTAACACGTTTCTCATTTGCCTTTCAATCATGTATCCTATTCCACCTTGTGAGTCAGCCACACAAATATCCAGCGGCATTTTTGGAATTCTATATTCCTTAAAGCCTGCTTCATTTCTTAAAAGTATATTTCCAACTTGAGGACCGTTACCATGAGTAATGACAATATTAAACCCGCGTTGAAGTAGAGGAACTAATTTTTCACAAGTATCATAAGTATTTTTTTCTTGTTGTTCGATTGTTCCAGCTTCATTTCCACGAAGTAAGGCATTGCCACCTAATGCAACAACTGCAATTTTGTTCATAAAATACCTTTAAATTTAAGAACAGTTTCTAAGGTAACATTACCAATTTCTTGCAGTTCATAAGTAACCCTTGTAGAAGGTTTATTAATCTTTAGAATTCTTCCCAAATCGATTGGTGTTCCAATTACCACCGAGTCACAATCAGTATTATTAATAGTCTCTTCTAAATCTTTTATTTGTTGTTCGCCATAACCCATCGCAGGCAGCAGCGTACCAATATTAGGATATTTTTTATATGTATCTGCTATTGATTTAACAGTGTATGGTCTTGGGTCTACAATTTCTTTAGCGCTAAGTTTTTTTGCAGCGACTGTACCAGCACCATATTTCATTTCGCCGTGTGTCAATGTTGGGCCATCTTCTACTACCAAAACTCTTTTCCCGGTAATTAATTCTGGTTGATTTACAAAAATTGGAGAAGCAGCTTCAATAATAAATGCAGTTGGATTAATTTTTTGCACATTATTTCTTACAGCTATAATATTATTATAATCTGCCGAATCAATCTTGTTAATAATAATTGCATCTGCCATTCTAACACAAGTATTACCTGGGTAGTAAGTTAGTTCATTTCCTGGACGATGTGGGTCTACTACTGTAAAAGTAACATCAGCATTATAGAACGAATAATCATTATTGCCGCCATCCCATAAAATTATATCAGCTTCCTTTTCAGCTTCTCTTAAAATTGCTTCATAATCTACACCTGCATAAATAACTCCTCCCCTTACTATGTGAGGTTCATACTCTTCTCTTTCTTCAATAGTGCAATTGTAGAAATCTAAATCTTTGTATTCGGCAAATCTTTGCACCTTCTGTTTAACCAAATCACCGTAAGGCATTGGGTGACGGATTGCAACAACTTTTTTACCGGCTTCTGAAAGAATTTTTACCAGCTTTCTTGATGTTTGTGACTTACCACTGCCTGTCCTTGCAGCTAAAACAGCAATAACAGGTTTAGAACTTTTGATCATTGTTTCTTTTGCACCCATTAATCTAAAAGAAGCTCCTGCAGAATTAACTATTGACGCTTTAGTCATTACATAATTGAAAGGAACATCTGAATATGCAAACACTACTTCGTCGACATTAAATTTTTTTATCAAATCTACAAGTTGGGTTTCTTCGTAAATTTTAATTCCGTTGGGATAAAGTTTACCTGCTAATTCTGCTGGATAAATTCTGCCATCAATGTTTGGTATTTGAGTCGCCGTAAAAGCTACTACATTGTAATCCTCATTATCTCTGAAATAAACATTAAAATTATGGAAGTCTCTACCGGCAGCACCCATAATAATTACGTTTTTACGTTTCATAAAGTTCTCCTATTTTTATTCGACTGTAACGCTTTTTGCTAAATTTCTTGGTTGGTCTACATTTAACCCTTTTTTAACTGCAATATGATAAGCTATTAATTGTAAGGGAATCACAGAGAGAATTGGTGTAAGCATGTCAACTGTTTTTGGAATTTTAATTACGTGGTCAACAAGTTTACCTATTTGATTATCATCTTCGCTTGCTACTGCAATAATTTTTCCTTTTCTTGCCTTAACCTCTTCAATATTACTTATGACTTTATCATATACGGCATCTTTTGTTGCTATAAAAACAACTGGCATATTATCATCAATTAAAGCAATTGGTCCGTGTTTCATCTCAGCAGCAGGATAACCCTCAGCATGTATGTAAGATATTTCTTTTAACTTAAGAGCACCTTCTAAGGCCACAGGGAAATTATATCCCCTTCCCAAATAAAGAAAATTAGTAGCGTTAAAATATTTGTCGGCTATTTTACCAATATCTTTATTTAGCTCTAATATTTTTTTGGCATACTCAGGTAGTTTTTGTATTTCATTAATTAAGCGTTTCCCGTCAATTATACTAAGTTGTTTTTTTCTGGCAATTAGCAAAGTAATTAGAGAAAGCACAACTAACTGAGAAGTAAAAGCTTTAGTAGAAGCAACCCCAATTTCGGGTCCTGCATGAATATAAACACCAGCATCACTTTCTCTTGCAATTGAACTTCCAACAACATTACATATTCCAAGACAAAGTGCACCTTTCCTTTTTGCCTCTCGCAAAGCTGCTAATGTATCTGCAGTCTCTCCGCTTTGAGAAATAAAAATTAAAGTATCGTTCGAATTAATTATTGGATGTCGATAACGAAACTCTGAGGCATATTCGACTTCTACTGGAATTCCAGTGTACTGTTCAAGCATATATTCACCTACCAATCCGGCATGCCATGAAGTGCCACAAGCAGAAATAATAATTCTTTCTGAATTAGCGATTCTATCTTCAAAACCATGCAGCCCGCCAAGTTTAGCAGTGCCTTCATCAATTAGTAACCTTCCTCTCATTGAATTAAAGATTGATTCTGGCTGCTCCATAATTTCTTTAAGCATATAATGAGCGTAACCGCCCTTGGAAATTTCATCAATGGCAATATCAACCTCGTGTATTTCCTTTATAATTTCTTTATCGCTGATATTCTTTGCTACAAATCGATTACTATAAACTTCAGCTATCTCATCATCTTCTAAATAAACTACTTGGGAAGTGTATGTAATTAAAGCATTAACATCAGAGGCTACAAAATTTTCTTTTTCGCCAATGCCTAAAACCAAAGGTGAACCTTTACGTGCGACTACAATTTTATCAGGTTCATTTTTATAAATTACAGCAATACCGTAAGTACCTTCTACTTCGTTTAATGCGTACCTGATTGCTGTACTTAAATTATTTTTCCTTTTTAAGTATCTGTCGATTAAATTAACAAGTACCTCTGTGTCAGTTTCACTTATAAACTTGTAACCTTCTTTTTCTAATATTTTTTTTAGTGTAGAATAATTTTCAATAATACCGTTATGAATTAGAAACAAATTTTTCTCTTTGTTAAAATGCGGATGAGCATTAATCATACTAGGTTCGCCATGAGTTGCCCACCGAGTATGCCCAATACCCAAATTTGCTATTAGATTTTTATTTGAAATCATCTTTTCGAGCTCGTCCACCTTCCCTTTTGTTTTAATAACCTCAGAACTATCATTGTAGATTAAGGCAATCCCAGCTGAATCATATCCTCTATATTCTAACCTCTTTAATCCTTCAATTAAAATCGGTACGCAATTTTTTGGCCCTATATAGCCAACAATACCACACATAGTAGCTCCAATTAAATTTTGTAATTAATTTAATTAATATACTAAACTTAGTGATCTGGGCAATGACGCAATAAAAGTGGATTTAATTTTTGAAAGTAGAACTTATTTTCAGCGGTGAGGCTTTTCATAATAAGTAAGTTCTTTATACAAGTGGGATATTATTTTTATCACTAATTTGATAATTTTTAGTTGAATTATCAATTAGAACTCTGCCTTAATTCATTCTATTTTTTTATTATAAAAACTTGTCGTTATCGGACAAACAATAATTATTATGGCAATTTAGTTTTTACGCTGTCTATATCCTGATTTAGTATGAAAGCAAATAATTATTGTAAAAAAACTTATGTTAAAGTTGTTATAATTTTTGTTTTCTACTAATTTTGTACGCAACTAAAATTAAATGTAATCTATTTTGAATTTTGAAGCCAAGCTTTAGTATTTTATTTGAATAACCACCATAAGCGGATAAGTTGGATAGAGCATCTGAAAAATTTGTTTATTTAGTAATAAATTGAAAGTCAAAGTTCTTACACAATACATTTATATGCCCTTAGTTCAATCCGCCTTTGGCGGACTAGGTTTTACATATTTTGTTTGGTTGTAATTATTATTTTTGCTTACATGAAAATATTTGCGCCCGTAGCTCAATTGGATAGAGCATCTGACTACGGATCAGAAGGTTGAGGGTTCGAATCCTTCCGGGCGTACTAAATCTAAATTTCTTACACCTTCCTTTCTACAGCACTACTAATTTAATTTGCTTTTGTACTAGCAGAGTTATCCTACGACTGACTTGCTCACAATATAAATTAATCAATTTGTATTGAAAACGTGCTTTTCACTCATACTATCCAAAAACTTCTCTCTTGTCAAAATCTTGACATTACAATGCGAGCTAAGTTTATAAGTTCGTTTAAGCAAAAATTAAACACTATGTAAACGAAATAACAAAATGAAAATCCAACTCTCAATTAAATTTACATCGGTACCTGGCTTCTCAGCTGTAATTGCAATTATAAAATTACTCAATTATTTGCTTTATAATGCAATTCTAAGCTGGCTCTATAAATCACAAAACATATCAAACTATATCAATATCATAAGGTGAGCAAAATGAAATTAAATAGTAAACAAAAAGGAGCGCTAATTGTTGCGTTGCTGTTAACACTTTCTGCATTGATAACATGGATAGGCTTTGGAGCAGAGATTTTTACAAAAACACAAGTGTTGGTTGAGAAGAAAGATAAAATCCTCGGACGAACATATAAAGAGTGGAAAGATCAATTCGTTCTTGGACTAGATTATATTCTTGGATTCATTTTTACTGTATGGCTCGTTTGCGGCAGTATTATTTATTATTATAAAAAACATTGATCTATGCTGTGCGAAAGCAAGCGATACTATAGGCAACAGTTTTAATGAACAAAAATGGAAATTATAAATCCTCTACGAGGATTAATAATCATTTTTTAGATTTATGTTACAATAATATGACCTCTACGAGGTCTGTAACAATAAAATCTGTAATTGGGAAAGAACATCGTAGATGTTCAATTATTGTAGAAAAAATAAAATTAACCATTAACCACCATCCTCGTAGAGGATGAATAAAAACAAAATTTTATGGGTATAAAATTCAAAACAAATACCGGAACAATTGTTCCCTCTGTTACAACGGAACAAGTGAAGGAAATTGACAGAATAGCAATTGAACAAACAGGTCCAAACCTTTTCCAGATGATGGAAAACGCCGGAAGAAATTTAGCTGAACTAACGATGAAAGTCTTATCGAAGAATTACAGGGAAGAAATTTTAGCATTAGCTGGTAAAGGCGGAAACAGTGGTGGAATCAAGATTTCACTAGATATACCATCCGATATTAATGTAACAACATAAAACGGCAAAATCCGTTTATGTCAAATTCTTGACAGATGGTTTTCCTACTCAAAATTAATTTCACACCATCAATTTAATTAAATAATGAAACAATAAATCAACAAGGAGTATAAAATGAAAACGAAGCTTAAAACAGCTATTCTGCTCACCCTTTTAATTGGTGCAAATCTATTTGCACAAACATTCACAGCCGATTCTAAAGATTCCCGCAATCAGGCACAATTTATATCAGATGCACCGTTTGAAAAAATAAATGGCTTGGTAAGTGGTCTTGATGCAATTGTAATGCTCAATCCAAATGATATTACACAAAAACCATTGGGAAAAGTAAAAGTCGTAATAAGCAATATAAAAACTGGAATTGAACTTAGGGATGAACATTTAAGAAGTGAAATGTGGTTGAACGCAGCAAAATACCCTTACGCTGAATTTCAATTGACAGGAATTAAAAACCCATCATCAAGGTCTTTGAATGATGGACAAAAAATTAAATGTATTTTCGTTGGTAAGTTTAGCGTTCATGGTGTAACAAGAGATATTGAAGTACCAGGTACTCTAACATACTTTAAGGAAAGTGAAAAGACCAAAGCGAAAATGCCAGGTAACCTGCTGGTAACTGATGCTGAATTTAACATTAAACTTTCCGATTACGGGATTAAAATACCAGATATGGTAGTTGGCAAAGTAAATGATGAAGTTAAAGTAGCTGCAAACTTTGTTGCAAGCGATAAAAATGCTTCGGGCAGTAATCCGTGTGGTACTTGCGGACCTAATAAAACTAACGCACAATGCAATCCTTGCGGTGTTAAAAAGAATATGAAGAAAGATAATCCATGCAACCCCTGTGCACCTAAGAAAAAGTAAGTTATAATTAGAGATATTAAAAGAAGGAGATATCAAAATGGCTGAAACAGTAAAACAATTGGAAAAAGCACAAACAGCATCTGAAATTTCTCCTCTTGAAGCTCGTGATGCTTTGCTCGGCTGCTTTGTTGCAATTCACGGTGAAACATTAAAAAGAGGCGCTCTAATACTGGGCAAAGAATTGAGTCCAGATGAAGTTGAAAATCATGCAACAATACAAATGAAAATGCTAATGGGCGAAAAATTTAATAACCCAACTAAAGAAGCATTAGCTGAGGTCAAACCAAAACTCGACCAAAAAATGAATTTTTCGAAGGTTGACCCAGATTTGAAAAATATGCACGATCAGGTATGTTCAATGATTTTATCTAAGGTAAAATAATGAAACGGAGAGAATTTATTAGGACAAGTTCATTATTTGCTTTTCTCTTATTGCAATCAAAAGTTAAAGCTGCCAAAATAATAGCTGACGTTAATGTTACTGCTAATAAATTCTTAAAACAAATTACCGAAATTATATTGAGCCTTCGCAGAGAAGGCTTAAATATTGTAAAAAAAATTATGAACGGCAGAAAGTATAAATTTGACCCATACACGCATTATCCCACTGATGAGGGTATAAGAGATAATACAACAGGATGTCAATTGTTCTTTCATATCCACAGGCCAAATGAATATGGGCACTTCCATACGTTTAGTTTAGATAATGATGGAGAACTTGTTCACCTTATTTTAATCTCTATGAATAAAGATGGAGAGCCAATTGGACTTGCAACAGTAAATCGCTGGGTAACAGGCGATAAATATGTAAAATCTGATAAATTAAAAGAACTTGCTCAGACTTTTTATGTTAATCCAAATTTGTTTACAGATAAAAGAATAGTGGAATTTGTAAACTATATCTTCAAGGCATACCAAAATGAGATTTTTGATTTATTCGATGAAAGAGACGAATGGATAAAAAATTATGTCAATAAAAATTTTAGAGAGCCATTTGAGGACAGGGATTATGAAATCCTTTCATTTAAAAAAGTAATTATGTGATTTTTGACTATGGTCAAAGCCAAAAAACAATATAGTATGATTTTGTTGAATTTGTTGTTTTTCTTTTTGAACACAAAATTATACTCGCAGGCGTGTTGCTCTGCTGGTACACCTCTGTTGGGTTCACTTGAAATGTCCTTAAATACAGAAAACTTACTACGAATTGGTTTAACTTATGACTATAACTTGCTGCAAAGTGTTTATAATGGGACCAATAGATTAAATGATAATACCCGTGAAAGACTAACTCGTTCACTTCTATTAGAAATCAGTTATGGGTTTTCTAAAAAAATTTCTGTTTCATTATTATCCTCTTTTATAAATCAAAACAGAACCATAAATTTTAGCCAACAATCAACACAGCAAATCTCTGTTAACGGAATTGGTGATTGGCTGTTACTACTAAAATATAATATTAAAAACAGTGACATAATTGATCAAAGTGATATTGCAATTGGATTTGGATTAAAACTTCCGACAGGAAAATCAAATATATTGGATAAAGGGATTTTGCTGCCTGCTGATATGCAACCTGGTTCAGGCTCGTTTGATTATCTTATATGGGGATATTACTCAAAAGGTTTTATTCCCTACTTACCTTTGAATGTTATTGCAAATGTTTCATACAAAATCAATACTACACATAAAAGATTTGCTAATTCAAAACTTGGCTATAAATTCGGAAATGAAACAATAATAACGGCTGGCATTGGTTACAGAACTGACACGTTTTTAGATTTTTCTCTCTTCTTCCGTCTGCGTAATACTAATAACGATGTTTTCGATGATGAAAAAATTCCCAATACTGGTGGAACTTGGTTCTATTTAATACCGGGGTTAAACTTCAAGATTTCTGAAAATTTAACCTCTCGCGTTACGAGTCAATTGCCAATCTACAGAAATCTAATAGGTACTCAACTAACAACTACTTACACAGTGACCATTTCTCTTTTTCATACGATTACATTGTAAATTAAAGTGAGGTGAAAGTTATGCTGAACAAATTAATCTACTCAGTTATGTTCATTTTATATTTTACGAGCTGCGATAAATTAACAGATTTTCGGTCGAGTGGTAACGATGTACCTTCAGGAAATTGGCTTATCCCAACAAATGAAATCTATGACGGCGGACCTGGCAAAGATGGCATTCCTGCGCTTGTAAACCCTGAACTTATATCAGATAAAAGTGCTACTTATCTTAACGATGAAGATTTAGTAATAGCTATTAAAATAAATAATGAATTAAGAGTCTACCCTCATAAAATACTTGACTGGCATGAAATAATTAATGATGGAATTAATTCTGTAAAATATGCAATTACTTATTGTCCATTAACCGGTTCAGGAATTGCATACAATCGTGAAATTAATAATCTAGAAACAACTTTTGGCGTTAGCGGGCTTCTGTATAATACAAATCTAATTGCTTATGATAGAGCAACAAACAGTAACTGGTCACAAATGAAGCTGGAATGTGTAAATGGCAAATTAATTGGTAAACTTGTACAAACTTTTCCAATAATTGAGACTTATTGGAAAACCATTAAAAATTACTTCACGGACTCTAAGGTTGTTTCTCTTAATACAGGATACTCAAGAAATTATGGAGTTTATCCATACGGCGATTATAAAACTAATAACAGCCTGCTGCTTTTTCCAGTCTCACATGAGGATTCGAGACTACCTAGAAAAGAACGTGTTTTAGGTGTTCTAATTAATAATAAAGCAAAAGCTTTTAAGTTTACAGACAATACTGAAAATTCAATATCTATAAAACAAAGCACACTAAATAATGTTAACTTTGTAGTAGTAGATAGTAAAAAAAATAATTTTATCGTTGCATATCAGCCTGTACTTAATAACGGCAAATCAGTGACATTAAAATCTACCAATTCTAATTTACCCGTAATTATGGAAGACCAATTTAATAATAAGTACGATTTATTTGGCTATGTCATAGAAGGTCTAGATGAGGGCGCAAAATTAAAAACTGTAACTCAATATATTGCATACTGGTTTGCTTGGGCAGCTTTTTATCCCGACACTGAGCTTGAATAAAAATGTTTTAACAAAATCATGAATTAGAGAATAAAATAGTGGTTAAACAAACTATTTGAATAAAGAGATTATAATTTTTTTGGGCATAGAATTCAGAATAAAAACAAAATAAAGGAATTAAGATGAACATAAAATATTTTGCATCGATAACATGCTTGATAATAAGCGGGATTATTATGGCTCAGGGTAATAACAACGTTGCAAACAGTGCAGAGGAAGTTTGTCCAATTAAAATTAGCAGCGAAATTCCAGATGTAACTGTTCACAATTTATCGGGAGAGGAAATTCCAATAAAAGAAATCACAAAAAACAAAAAGTCAATAATAATATTCTACCGCGGTGGCTGGTGCCCATTTTGCAATATGCATTTAAGTGATTTACAAACAATTGAAGATGACCTCGTAAAAATTGGTTATAAACTAATTGCAATAAGCATGGATAAACCGGAAAATCTCAAAGCTTCAATTGAAAAGCATAATTTAAAGTATGAATTATACTCCGACAGCAAAGCCGCTGCATGCAAAGCTTTCGGTATTGCTTTTAAAGCAAGCGATGAATATGTGAATAAGCTAAAAAATTTTAATATGGACCTTGAAGCCAGTTCCGGCGAAAAGCATCATATTTTGCCCGTGCCAAGTGTTTTTCTTGTCGACGAAAATGGCATTATTAAGTTCGAGTATGTTAATCCAAATTATAAAGAACGAATAAAAGCAAAGATGCTCTTAGAAATAGCAAAAAATTATTTATGAAACTCTGGCTAAAACTTACAATTATATTAACGATATTAATTAATCTAATAATTCAAGTTGGATTATTAATACTAAAGCCCAAGATTGAAAAGTTTTCAGAAGAACTTTTGGGAGATAAATTAAAAAGCATTGCTGCCTCAATAGCAGCAAGTATCGATGGAAATGAATTTTCTCAAATTAATATTTACGATTCATCTTCATTAACAACTCCAATTTATAAGCACATCCACCAAACAATTAAATTAGCAGAAAAAAATTTACAACTGCATAACAATCAATATTTAATTTCAATTCTTGATAAAAATAGCCTTGCCTTTGGAGTAGTACTTACAAAAATTCAAGATGGAAAAGATTCATTGATGCAATTAAATAAAGAAGGCACAGTTGCTGCTTTATCAGTTTATGACACCAAAAAATGTGTTCGCACTAAGCCTTATTATGACAAATACGGCAGTTGGCTTTCTGGACTTGCACCAATTATGGATAAAAATAATAATGTCGTGGGAGTTGTAAAAGTAGACCAAAAATATGAACAGATACAATCAATTATTGATAACATTAACGAAAAGATATTTGCTGGAAGAATTGCGTTAATCCCCATTACAATATTGATTAGTATAATATTGTCTAACGTATTTTTACTTCCAATAACCAAAGTTAAAAATCAAATTCAGAGGATTGCTTCAGGAAATTATTCGGAGAACAAGAGAATAAAATCTGGCGGCGAAATAAAAGAATTAGTAGATGCTGCAGAAATGTTAAGAAAAACATTATTTGAACAGCAACAGAAAATCTTTAACACAATTAGTGAACTGAAAAATGCCAAAGAAAAGGCCGAATCTTCTGATAAAATGAAAAGTGAATTTTTAGCTTTAATCTCACATGAAATTAGAACACCACTCAATGTTATCTTAGGCAATATCGAACTATTAAAAATGGAAGTGCAAGATGGACAGCTAGAATCATTTATTGATATTGCTGAAAGCGTTAAAATTGGGAGTCAGAGACTTATAAGGACAATTGAAATGATGGTATTATACAGTGAATTAGCTTCGGGGAGTTATAATACCAAGTTGCAGTATGTCAACTTATTTACCGTAATAAATAACGTTGCAAATGAAATTGAAATTGAAGCTGCTAAAAAAGGTATTCGGTTAAAAACCGATTGTGCTTCAACTACTAATGTTGTACTAGCCGACAAATTATTATTGGAAGAAGCCGTAAAACAGATTGCTGATAATGCAGTTAAGTTTTCTGATTCAGGTGAAATAATTTTCTGCTTGATGGAAGAAGCAGACTATGGAGTTAAAGTTATTGTAAAAGATGGAGGGAAGGGAATTTCAAAAGAGTTTATGGCGGAATTATTTAAACCATTCAGACAGGAAGACATGAGCACAACACGAGGTTACGAGGGTAATGGACTTGGGTTAGCAATTGCAAAAAAATGCTGCGATTTATGCGAGTTTGAATTAAGAATTGAGAGTGAAAAAGGCAAAGGAACTACTGTCGAAATAAATATTCCTAAGAGTAAATTTTTTCGAACATTATAAAAATTAAACCATACAACAAATATTTAGACTAATCAATACTTATAGCCTTTTACTTCATCTTCAGTAAATTCAACCCCTAACCCAAGCGCTACGCGATTAACAAAGTTAAAATAGCCAATTATTAAATTTGCCATAAGTATATCTTCGTCATTCCAATCAAACTTTTTAAGATTGTCAATGGTTTCTTGAGTAATTGAATTTGGATTTGCCGTAAGATTAAAAGCATAATCGAGCAAAATTTTAATTTTGGGAGAAAAATCTATACTTCGAAAATCATTTATAAACTGCAGTAATTTATTGCTATCCTTCCAATAAAAATTAAGAGCCTCAGCATGATGATTAATACAATAATCACATTTGTTAGCCACAGAAACAACTACAGCCATCATTTCTCTCAGTTCACGAGATAAATTCGACTTACTAAACATAATAGATTTATAAAATTCCATGTGTTTAATCATTGTATCGGGTAATAAACTATGAATTTTCATTATGTTGGAAAGTTTACCGCGAGAAGATTTTATTTCTTCATAGGCAGTTTTTAGTTTGCCTTCTGCTTCAGCTTCATCGATTATCCTTATAAAGGGCACTTTAAACCTTGTTTATTTTTTTTAACAATCTATTTTTATCTATATCGCCGTATGAAAATAATTTATCGTCAATTAACAACGCTGGCGTTATAAAAATCTTTTTATTACGCAAGGAATTAATGTGAACCGTTTCAATATTCAGAAATGGGTAATTGGCTTTAATTAGTTCGAGTAAACTTTGAGCTCGTTTGCACGCTTCACAATTATCCGAAATGATTAGTCGTAATGTCATATATTTTTTTACAGCAAAAATCACAAAAGCCCACAATTATTTCTGTCAAATTATTGACAATTACTTGTAAATATATTTTTTCAGCTCAGAAATGTTATTAATTATAAGCTTATTTCTATCAAAATCGATAACTTTTTTCTCTCTTAATTCTGTAAGAAAATAGTTAACAGTTTGACGAGAACAAGCCGTCAATTCACCAATTGTTGAATGTTTCAAGAAAGGCTTAATAAATATTTGATCACCTATTTTTTTGCCATACTTTTCAGCATATCTTATAATAAACGAAACTATTCTTTGTTTGGAATCTTTAAATATTAGGTCTTCTATTCTTTCCGAAAAACTCCTCAGTTTAAGTCCAATTATCTTAGTTAATCTAAGATTCAATTCGGGATTTTTTTCAATGAATGACGCAAGGTCATTTTTATCAATTGCACATATAAGAGATGGCTCCAACGTAACAGCGTAGTCGGTTCTTTGTCCCTCATCCAAATACGCCATTTCTCCAAAAATCTCACCAGGATTGATTATAGTTAATATTTTTTCGCTGCCATCATTGAGATATTTTGTAATTTTTACTCTGCCTGTCTTAAGAAAGTAAATATTTTGGGACGGCTCCTCAGCAAAATAAATTGGCTCATTAGCCTTAGTTTCTTTATCAGTAATCATTTTGTTTAATTCAATCATCTTATTCTTATCTAAATTGCTAAACAGATTAAAATTTTCTAAATACCATAATCTTGACTTTTCAGGCATATTACTAACCAATTATTTTGGAATTTTACAATTCAATATAACTAAAAGCATTAAAAAGATTAACAATATTTTCTTCATTTCTGTCCAAAATAATTTATATCAATGGACTTATCGATACTTAGCACCATATCTGTCTATAGATATTTTAGTGTGGTCTAGAAAGTAAGATTTTCCGCCAGAATACGGCGGACAAGTTGAAAAATAGAACACCGACAACACAAACCTGTCTGCGCAGTCAGGTTTTAACGTACCCGCCTGCCAAAGTACTTTGTACGGCGGGCAGGCCTGTCTACCGATAGGAAGATTTTCATAGCCTGCCTGCTGAACGAATTCATCGGAAAGCAGGATTATATAATTAAAAAATTACTTCCTGCAAGGTGGTGAATTCTCATTAGACAGCCCCTAACAAAATCTATAGGATTTGAAGGATAATAATTAACATAAAACTACGAAGGAGTGAAATTATTGTAGAGGTAAAAAATAAAAACATCACCAAAACCCCAAAGGGGTGGCATCATTATAGGAAATATAAATCCATATATGCCAACAAAACCCCGAAGGGGCAATGCTGTTAGGTTAAGGAGGAGAAAAAAATCATAAATCAATAACATCACTAAACTCTGAATTTGTAATACCAATATTTGGAAATAATTGTGTTTATGTTATAATAATGTCATCCCTTCGGGATTTTACTTGTCTGCGACAAGCCATGATAAATATCTTAACTCATCTCCCAACCGTCATCAGAATTCGACGAAGTCTGTCGACCTTCTTTTTCAATGAAAAGATACGATTTCTCTTTATTTTCAAAATCCTTCTCTTTTTAGAACCTGACTGTCGACAAAGGTAGCAAGAGATTTAGTGTGAATTTTGTAACATGTGTTGACATTTTTACACAGCCCCATAAAGCTTCTGAGAATTGTTATTTTAACATTATCATAATTCCGTTAGGGATTGAATATTTTTAGAATTTTTATAACCTCATGAATTCAAAGTCCCTTAGAGGGACGCAATAGGTTTTATCAAAATAAACTTGTTCGATGCGGCAATAGTAATAGTAAAGATATTCATCTTCTTTAATTTGAATCGAAGTTAGTGTATATTAGTGTAGTTCTTATATCAATTTTGCGACCGTTGTTCAATCCGCCTTCGGCGGACGAGTTCTTACGTTTTTTGCTTGATTGCTATTATTGTCTTTGTTTACATGAAAATTTTTGTGACTGTAGTTCAACTGGGCAAAGCATGTTGACGGAGTTCATCCCGCTAAAAGCGGAAGATCACATTCTAAGTTCTTCACATATTGTTATGCGCCCGTAGCTCAATTGGATAGAGCATGTGACTTCGGATCACAGGGTTGAGGGTTCGAATCCTTCCGGGCGTACAAATGTTACTTTTACACTTAGACTAACAAATAAACCTGTTCTACTCTCCCCTTTCTAAAATTAAATATATCTATTTACTTTATTTATCATTGCTGTCAGAAATAATTTTGAAATCAAATTCCGAAGGGATGAATTACAAATAAATTTAGAAAACTTCATGATTTTGGACTATTCTACTTGTCTTGTAAATCAATCCCTATCTCGTCCCTACGGGACTTTTAACTTCAGTTTGATATTTATTTATTCTATAACTATATAATCCCTAAAGGGATTACATTGGTTTATGCATAATCAAAGCTTTATTGTCCCCTCAGGACAAAATATTTATAGGATAAAGAACAAAGAAATAGATTAAGTCCATTTAGGGACGAAATAAAAAATGTATTGGACAGATATGTTATTTATATTAGTCAAATAATAAAATTATGATTGTCCATTATTCTTCAAACTTTCTTCAGATTTTTAATTTAGCTTAAGGTATGAAGATTTTATTAATCGAAGACGAAAAGGACCTTGCCAAATCAATTGTAGATTTTTTATGCAGAGAAGAATTTGTTATTGACGCTGTACATAATTATGCAGACGCTTACGAAAAAATTAACCTTTACGAATACGACTGTGCATTGATTGATATTATGTTACCTGGTGGCTCTGGCTTAAATTTGGTTACAAAGTTTAAGGAAATCCAGCCTAAGTGCGGCATAATAATTATTACTGCCAAAAATACCATTGACGATAAACTAACAGGACTAGAACTTGGTGCGGATGATTATATTACTAAGCCATTTCATCTTGCAGAATTAAATGCAAGAATAAAATCAGTTTTAAGAAGAAGATTTTTTGATGGAAACAACAAAGTAGTTATAAATGAAATTTCAATTGATACTGAAACAAGAACAGTTTCTGTAAACAATAAAAATGTTGAGTTAACTAAAAGAGAGTACGATATTCTTTTGTTTTTTGTTAGCAATAAGGAAAGGGTTCTAACAAAAGAATCAATCGTTGAACACATCTGGGGAGATGATGCAAATGCTTTTGATAATTTTGATTTTGTTTACACACACATTAAAAACCTTCGCAAAAAGCTTATAGAGCAAGGTGCGAATGATTACATCAAATCTGTTTATGGAATCGGATATAAGTTTACATTAAAATGAAATTGATAAATAAAATAAGTGTTTATTTTCTTGCTAGTTCTCTTATGATTTTTGTAGTTATCTCTTTAGGAATTTATTTACTATTGGGGAAAGCAGTAGAAAAAGAAATTGACGAGCAATTATCTAAGATATATGACGAAGTAGTTCGCGAAATAAAAAACGGCAAACAAACCAGCTTCTATCCTTTTGTTCAGGTTGATTCAATTAATACTTCTGAAGATGCAATGGGTTTTAGCGATGTCCAAATTTTTAATAAAGAGGAAAATGAAACTGAGCCATTCAGACAATTAACTTCATTCGCAAGCATCAATGGGAAGAATTATAAAATAATTGTACGCACCTCTTTAATTGAAAAAGAAGATATTCTTACTTCCATTTTAACTATTACCCTTTTAGCCTTTTCGTTATTTGTAATAATCTTGTTTTTTATGAACAAGACTTTATCCCAGAAAATCTTTAAAGATTTTTACGATTCTCTCAAAAGGATTGAAACTTTTTCAGTAAAAGAAAATTCACCTATTGTACTAAAAAAATCTGACATTGAAGAATTTAAAAAACTAAACGAATCAATTTCTTTTCTCTCTGAAAAAGCAATCAACGAATATCGCAGTTTAAAAGAATTTTCTGAGGAAACAAATCACGAGCTGCAAACACCAGTGTCTGTAATAAAATCCAAACTTGAGCTTTTAATTCAAAACAGTTTACTAAGCGAAAATGATTATCACTTACTTGAGACAATATTAAAGAACTTAAATAAGCTGGAAAAAATTAGTAAGTCACTCTTATTGTTAAATAAACTCGAGCACAAAGAATTATTTGAAGAAAATTGTCTTAATCTTTCCGATGAAATAAATTCAGCATTAAAGGACAATACTGATTTTATTGAATCGAAAGAACTAATGCTTGATGTAACATTAGACAAAAATACAAACTTAATTGCTGACCAATCTTTAATAAATATTTTACTAAGCAATCTGATATCAAATGCGATTAAACACAATCACCATAAAGGTAAATTAATTATTCAATTAAGCAATAATAAATTGACAGTTTCAAATACAACTGAAATCAAAGATAAAATTCCAGCAAAATTTTTTGATAGATTTTACAAAAGCAACAATTCAGATTCTGTGGGACTAGGATTGACAATCGCAAAAAAGATTTGCGATTTGTATGGATTTGTGATCACGAACCAATTTTCTGATAACTTTTATAGCGTGATGGTTGAGTTCAATAAGACAAAATTTTCATTGCAAGAACGATAATCTGATGTAATCTAAAACAATACAAAAGATTCATAAATAATTCTATTGGTAAAACAAATGAAAGTCAGAACAATTCTATTAATATTTTTATCATCAATGAATCTCTTTGCACAACATAATTTAGAATCTTATATCAACTCAGCTTACCGGAACAATCCAGCAATTAAAGAACAAAAGGCTCAACTAAATATTAACAACTTGCAGAGGGAACTGGATTACGCACAAAATTCCGGATTCCAAATGTATATGTCAGCCAATTATCTCTTCGTTCCCTACTTTAACAACAAAGGTGGAATTTTATCAACAAACCCTGATGTAAATGCAATTGGCTATGATATAGGAATAACTAACGGCGGATTGTATTCAGCTCAATTTAATATCGAGAAAAATATTTTTAACGGTGCTTTGCTCAATGCTCTTGAAAGACAAAGAATGATTTCAGCAATAACTGCAGAAAATAATATTGAGTTATTAAAAAGAGATTTGCGTAAACAAGTTACTGACCAGTACCTTCAAACATATTCATCCTTCCAGCTATATAAAATGTCAAATGAATTAATCACTTATTTAACCAACCAATTAAAGATTCTTGGCGAACTTGTTGAAAGTGGAATGGCAAAGCAATCAGATTACCTACTGTTATCTGTAGAACTTGAGAATCAAAAAATTTCCATAAATGATTATTACTCACAATTCCTTTCTAATTTGTTTGAATTAAATTCATTATGTGGAATTAAAGACAGCAGTGTTGTCGAATTGGAGCCGGTTTCACTCATGCTTCAAAGTAAAAAATTAAGTTCTGCTGTCCTTAAAAAATTTGAATTAGATAGCCTTGCAGTTGAAAATCAGCAAAGAGTTTTCGAAACAAGATATCAGCCACAAGTTTCATTGTTTTTCAATACTGGGCTAAATGCAGTTGAGTTAACTAATATTCAAAGAAAATTTGGATTGAGTGCGGGAATAAATTTTTCACTTCCGATTTATGACGGCAATCAACGATCGATTACTCGGCAGCAAGTAAGAGTTTCTATAGAAACGATAAATAATTACAAATCGAATTTCGCAATTCTTCTTGACAATCAGAAAAGCTCAGCGTTAAAGAAAATTGAGAGCCTAAAGAACAACTTGGAAAACCTTTCCAAACAAATCGAAAGTTATAATACGATTATAAAAATATCAGAACAGGAATTAAGACAGGGACAACTTTCTATGATTGAATATCTGACAATACTTAAAAACTTTACAGACCTTAAGAAAAACAAGATAGTTGCAGAAATAAATTATCAACTTGAAATCAACAATTATAATTACTGGAATTATTGAAATGAGAAAATCAATTTTAAGAAGCAGATTATTTCGCTTCGCCAGCCTTACCTTTTGGCAGGCTCATAATAATAATACAGGACTGTCATTGCAAAGGCGAAACCCGAAGCAATCTCAAAACTTTTTGTTGTTAATTACATTGCTCATCCTTTTAATATTTATTGTTTCCTGTTCAAGCGATACAAAAACAACACAGACAGAGATATTAGGCACACCAGTAAAAGTTGCAAATCCATCTAAAGCATCCCTAACTGAATATATGAGTTTTAATGCAAATACTGTTTTTCTGAAAAAAGAAATTGTGCGTTCAACATTTCAAGGTTTCATTCAGAAAGTATACAAGAATATTGGTGATTATATAAAAGCTGGTGATGTAGTTTTTCAAATAATCACCAAAGAAGCTTATGCAACAGATAGTCTAAGAGTGAAATTAAGTGACGAAGTCTTTAGCGGCATAGTAAATATCAAATCAAAAACAAGCGGAATTTTAACAGAACTAAATTACAATGTTGGTGATTTTGTTTCCGATGGTGAACAGCTGGCTGTAATTTCAAATCCAAATTCTCTTGCTGTGTTATTAAATGTCCCATATCAGCATATTTCTAAAATTAAGCTTAAGTCAAGTTGCATTTTAATTTTTCCAAATGGCAAGAAAGTAGAAGGAATTATTGCCAAGTCATTGCCAAGTGTTGATCCTGTATCACAAACTCAAACCTTTTTGATTGATTTTAACGATGGAAATATTATCCCAGAAAATCTTAATCTCGAAGTAAAGATTTCTATTAATGTTATAAAAAATGCAGTTGTGTTGCCAAAATCAGCAATCCAAACCAATGAAACCCTTACAAATTTTTGGATAATGAAAATGATAAACGATTCAACTGCAGTTAGGACAAAAATTATAAAAGGGATTGAGAATGATAGTCTGGTACAAATTATTAATCCCAAATTATCATTAACAGATAAAATTATAATTGATGGTGCTTATGGACTGCCGGATACCGCAAAGGTGATTGTGAAATAGTTATTGCGAGGGCGATAGCCCGAAGCAATCCATAAAGAAGAACAGATTGCTTCGCTTCATTTCATTTCGCTCGCAATGACTGCGCTGAACTGTAGTTGCGAGGAGCGAAGCGACGAAGCAATCTAAAATAAACAAACATTGTTTATGGACAAGAAATATTTTGTATACATAATGACAAACAAAAACAACACAGTATTATACACTGGAGTTACAAATAATCTTGTTCGTAGAGTTTATGAACACAAAGAAAAATTAATTGAAGGATTTACTAAAAAGTATAACTGTACAAAATTAGTTTGGTATGAAATATATACCGATGCTTACAGCGCAATTTCGCGTGAGAAACAAATTAAAGCAGGATCAAGAAAAAAGAAATTAGAACTAATTAATTCTTTGAATCCTGAGTGGAAAGATTTATACTATGAAATATTATGAGATTGCTTCGTCCCGACAAGTCGGGACTCGCAATGACCAAGTGTGTGGAATCGTCATTGCGAGGGCGATAGCCCGAAGCAATCCATAAAGAAGAACAGATTGCTTCGCTTCATATCATTTCGCTCGCAATGACTGCACTGAACTGTCATTGCGAGGAGCAGAGCGACGAAGCAATCTAAAAAGTGAAAGGGATTGCTTCACTTCGTTCGTAATGACTACATTGAACTGTCATTGCAAGGAGTGAAACGACGAAGCAATCTAAAATAAAATTTATTAAGGTAAAGAACTATGAACACCTTCTACACAAAATTTAAAAGCCCAATAATTGTCATACTTTTTATTATTCTCATTGGTGGATTTTTTTCACTATCAAATATTAAGTCTGGACTGTTCCCCGATATTACTTTCCCCAAAATCAAAATTATTGCAGATAATGGGCAGCAGCCAGTTGATAAAATGATGGTTACAGTCACAATCCCTCTTGAAAATGCAATAAAAAAAGTTCAGGACCTAAATTTAATTCGCAGTACAACAAGTCGTGGCAGCTGTGAAATTTCCGCTTTCCTGAATTGGAATACAAACATTGATTTGGGTAAACAGCGTATTGAAGCTCAGATTAACGCAATCAAACAACAGCTTCCCCCGGATGTAAATATTACGATTGAAAAAATGAATCCTTCAATTCTGCCTGTAATGGGTTTTTCGCTTGAAGGCGATGGCAAAAGCCAAATTGAATTAAGACAAATAGCCGAGTATACAGTTAAACCTTTCTTGTCGCGTGTAAAAGGTGTATCAGAAATTGCGGTAATTGGAGGGAAAATAAAAGAGTATCATATAATTTTTGATCCAGTAAAACTTAGTCAGCTTGGCATTACACCAAAAACCATTTCAGAGGTATTAGCTCAGTCAAATATTATTTCATCGACTGGATATATTAAAGATTATAACCGCTTATATCTAACAATAACTAATGCAGCTATAAATACAAAAAGCGAATTGGAAAACACGATTATAACCAACTCGCCTAAACGAGTCATAAAGTTAAGTGACATTGCAAAAATTGAGATTGGTGAATTGAAAGAATATATAAAAATAAATGCAAATGGTAAAAATGTTCCATTAGTAGCTGTTTTAAAACAACCGAATTCAAATTTAATTGAAGTTGTTGATAGTGTGAAATCGCAAATAAAACAGTTAAGTAAAATATTGCCCAAAGGAGTTATACTAAAACCGTTTTATAATCAAGCTGATTTTGTCAATGATTCAATCAAAAGTTTAAAGGACGTCCTTTGGGTTGGGCTTTTACTAGCAATAATTGTTACAATAATTTTTCTTCGTTCGTTAAAGGGAAGCACTGTAATTTTAATTACTATCCCAATTACACTAAGCTTAACTCTCACAATTTTATATGCGATGGGTTACACATTTAACATTATGACTATCGGTGCAATTGCAGCAGCTATTGGATTGATTATAGATGATGCTATAGTAGTTGTGGAACAGATTCATCGTATGCACGAAGAAAATCAAAATTTAAGCTCAAATGAACTTGTCACAATGGCAATAAAATTTCTTCTTCCCGCGATGGTTGGTTCATCTTTAAGTACAATTGTAATTTTTCTTCCCTTTGCTTTGATGAGTGGTGTTGCCGGTGCATACTTTAAAGTTCTTACAGATACAATGATTATCACATTAATATCATCATTCTTTGTTACCTGGATTGGATTGCCGGTAGTTTATCTTTTACTTTCTCGAAAAGGGCATTCAATTAAACCTAAACCGAAGGATAAAAATAAAACCGGTTGGGTTTACTTTTTTATTAAGCGTCCGTATATCGCAATAAGCATAATTGTGATATTAATTTTTCTTGCATACTTTTTACTGCCAAAGCTGCCTTCCGGTTTTTTACCTGAGATGGATGAGGGTTCAATTGTTCTTGATTATTCAAGTCCGCCGGGAACATCACTCGAAGACACCGACAAGATGTTGCAATATGTTGATAATGTGCTAAATACAATTCCGGAAGTTGAATCTTTCTCAAGAAGAACAGGAACACAAATGGGTTTTTTTATCACCGAACCAAATCGTGGTGATTATCTTATTCAATTAAAGAAAAAAAGAAATAAAACCACCGCACAGGTTTCAGATGAGATAAGAAGTAAAATTGAAACCGCACTCCCTTCGCTTCGTGTTGATTTTGGTCAGGTAATTACTGATATGCTTGGTGACTTAATGAGTTCAGTGCAGCCAATTGAAATAAAAATTTTTGGTGATGACAAAACGACTCTTTATAAATTGGCAAATGATGTTGCTAATGTTGTTCAAAACACTAACGGCACAGCAGATGTATTTAATGGAATTACAATCGCTGGTCCAGAGTTAACTTTTGACCCTAATATTGCTAAGCTAAGTCAATATCAATTAACTCCGCAAGATTTTCAATTTCAAATGCAAACTAAAATTAAAGGTAGTGTTGTTGGTTCAATATTGGAAAAAAACCGTATGGTTGATATCAGAATGATTGAACAGAAAAAAGACAGAACAATAAATGAGCTGAAAAATACTACAATATTTATTCCCGATGGAAGATTAAAACCTATTGATGAGTTTGCTAATTTCAGATTAACAAGCGGAGTTGCAGAAATTGAGCGAGAAAATCTAAAACAAATGGTTGCAGTTACAGCAAGATTGAACAATCGTGATTTGGGCAGTACACTTGCCGATATTCAAAAAAATATTTCATCAAAAATAAATTTGCCTCAAGGTTACCAAATTGTTTATGGCGGCTCTTACGCTGAGCAGCAACAAGCCTTCAAAGAATTGATAATTATTCTTCTTTTGGCAGTATTATTGGTATTTACAGTAATACTTTTTTTGTTTAGAAAAATTCGTGCTGGTCTTGCAATAATATTTCTTTCTGTTCTTGGTATAAGCGGAAGTGTGCTTGCACTTTTTTTAACCGGTACACCGTTAAACGTAGGAAGTTATATTGGACTGATTATGATTGTTGGAATTATAGGAGAAAATTCTATTTTTACTTACAAGCAGTTTTCAGAAGCAAAACAAATTGGAATGGAAAAAAACGATGCAATTGCATATTCAATATCTATCAGACTTCGTCCAAATTTAATGACTGCGCTTGGGGCAATAACAGCGTTGTTCCCGCTTGCACTTGGCATCGGAAGCGGAGCGCAGCTTCATCAGCCATTAGCAATTGCAATTATAGGCGGATTTATAGCCGCTGTACCGCTATTAATAATTGTGTTGCCAACTATTCTAGTATTGATTGAAAGAGAATAAATATGAAATATTGTTTTATATTCTTTATAATTTTCTCGTTAGAAGTTTCTGCTCAAATCAATTTTAAAATTTCAATAAGAGATTCTGTTACTAATGAACCGCTTGTGGGTGCAAATATATTTGTAAAGAATTCTAATACTGGAGCAACAACTAATTTAAATGGGATTGCACTTTTAAAGTTACCTAAAGGCAAAAGTGACTTATTGATTTCATATATCGGCTATAAAGCTAAAGAAATTGAAGTGCAAATTGGGACAAGCGATTCAATAAAAAATGTAATTGTTCTACTTTCGCCGACGAGCATTAATTTACAGCAAGTAACAGTTACAACGTCAAGAATTAATTCTTTCATTAATGATAGTCCGCAACGAATAGAAATTCTGGGAACGGAAGAATTACACGAAAAGACAATAGAAAATCCGCCGAATATTTCTGAAATGTTATCAGAATTATCGGCGGTACAGGTTGTGCAGACATCATCATTAAGCGGAGCAACAAATTTCAGAATACTTGGTTTAAGTGGTCAGTATACTCAAATTCTTAAAGATGGTTACCCGCTGTTTGGTGGTCTATCGCAGGATTTTGCACTAATTCAAATCCCACCTTTAGACCTTGCTCAAATAGAAATTATTAAAGGGGCTTCTTCTACTTTTTATGGTAATGGAGCTTTAACAGGTATCTTAAATTTAATTTCAAAAGTACCTGAGGAAAAGTCCAATACTAAATTTCTATTTAATATTACCAGTTTCAGCGGTATTGATGCGGGTGCATTTTACTCAAGTCCAAAAGCAAAAACTGCTTTTACTCTACTTACTCAATACGATTACACGCCTCCAAAGGATTTAAACAGAGACGGCTTCACAGAAATTTCCAGGCTGCACAAATTTAATATTGAACCAAAAATATTTTATCAATTCAACGAAAAAAGTAACTTAAAAATAACCGCTTCGTTTCTTTATGACGAACGACTTGGCGGCGATATAGCAGCAATAAATTCTTCACCTTCTCCAACTCATAGTTTTATTTTGAAATCGGCATCTAATCGTTTCTCTTCAGGAATTGACTATCAATATTTACTAGATAAGGAAAACACAATTAAAATTAAAAGTGGAATATCTTTGTTTGATTTATCAATTAACTCTATGAAAACACTTTTCAAAGGAAAACAAACCCTTAGTTTTTCAGAAATTTCTTATTCTAATAACTCACCAAAAAATAAATTCACTGCAGGTTTAAGCTTGGCAACCGATAATTTAACAGAGGACAAATATTCTACCTTTAGTATAAACAACCAATCCCAATCACAAATCGGTCTTTTTTTTATTGATAATATAAAATTAAACGATGCAATTAATCTGGAAGCAGGATTACGTTATGAACATATTAATACAATGAATGATTTTCTTCTTCCTACCGCAGCTGCAATATACAAACCTATTAAAAATTTTTATGTACGGTTTAACTATGGAACCGGCTATCGAATTCCTTCACCAATCTCTTATTTGAATGAAATTGAAGGAACTACAACTGAAAGTACTAAAATTTATAAGCCGACAGGAGAGGAGTATTCAAAAAGTTATTCACTAGATTGTAATTATAATTTTACTTTTTCCAACAATTTCTTTTTGAAACTAAACCAGACCTTTTTTGCAGTTAAGATTAATAATCCGTATCAAAAATCACTTAACGATAGTAACCAATATAATCTTATAACTCAAGCAGCACCTTTAGAAAGCTATGGAACGGAAACAAACTTACGTTTTGGACTTGAGGATGTTAATTTTTTCGTAGGTTTGTCATATTTAAAAACTGTTAGAAAATATTATAACAATTCTCTTTTACCGTTAACCCCGAAATTCAAAATCGTCTCTATTCTGCAAATTGAAAATGAAAACTTCTGGGAGTTAGACTTAGGAAATATTTATATGGGAAGTCAATATTTAGATAGTGGAGAAAAGATATTACCCTTTGCAACATTCGAGGCGATGTTAAAAATTAAGTTTGGTTATTTTGACTTTATTCTCAATTGTGAAAACATTTTTAACTTTACCCAGTCCGATAGAGAACCACTTGTATTCCCCCCATATCAAGACCCAAGATTTGCCGAAATATGGGGACCAATCGAAGGAAGAAAATTTAATATAGCACTTGTTTTTTCTAAGTAATCGAGAACCCATTAATTATTTTTTGTAAAAAATCACTACTGGCAGCATAAACCAATTTTTAGATAATAAATTACTTAATACCCACTTCAGAATTACTTTAGAATCACTTATTATCTTTATATGGTAAAGAAATAATTATCAACAAAAAAAGGAGATTAAAAATGAAAGCGAAAAATCTTTTAATAGCATTTCTATTTTTTTCTTTCACTGCTTTTGCACAGCAGGTAAACATCCCAAAAGCTGCAAAAGACTCATTTTCAAAACTATATCCAAAGGCAACTGAAGTTAAATGGGATAAAGAAAAACAGGGTTACGAAGCCAGTTTCAAATTGAACGGGAAAGATATGTCTGTTATTTTCGATAAAGAAGGAAAAGTTGTGGAAACTGAAACCGCTATTGAGATTTCTCAGTTACCAAAAGGTGTAGAGAAATATGTAATGGATAACTATAAGGGATTTAAAATTACCGGTGCTGCTAAAATTATTAAAGCAAATGGCGAAGAGTTATTCGAGGCTGAGATAACTAAAGGAAAGAACAGTAAAGATTTATTGTTCGATAAGAATGGAAAAGCTGAGAAGAAGGATGTGAACAAAGAAAAAGAAAATGAAAGCGAAGACAAAGAAGACGAAGACTAACTTTTGTGTGAAAACTAACAGCTTAACAAGCTTTGATTCTTTGTGGATTTTTACTCGATAAAGATTCTGGTGCAGATGAAATATAAATTTTTCATCATTTCTTGCTTAATTAAATGATTAAAACTATTTTTTCAAAGTATTTTTTGAACGTTGCCGAAGTGGCGGAATTGGTAGACGCGCTGGACTCAAAATCCAGTGAGGCTTTAAACCTCGTGCCGGTTCGACTCCGGCCTTCGGTACTAATTCAAGGAAAAAGATAAAAGTAAAAAGTAAAAAGATAAAAGATGCTAGTAAAAAGAAAGAGAAATATCTAACGCCTTGTATGAGTAAGGAATTCCTAAAAATATCCTTAAACCTCGTGCCGGCCTGTCTACCGACAGGTAGATTCGACTCCGGCCTCCGGTACTTATTCAAGGAAAAAGATAAAAGTAAAAAGTAAAAAGATAAAAGATGCTAGTAAAAAGAAAGAGAAATATCTAACGCCCTGTATGAGTAAGGAATTCCTAAAAAATATTCTAACCTGCAACTACCTACATATAGGTTTGACCTCAACCCTCAGTTTTAATTCAAGGAAAAAGATAAAAGTAAAAAGATAAAAGATGCTAGCAAAAAGAAAGAGAAATATCTAACGCCTTGTATGAGTAAGGAATTCCTAAAAATATCCTTAAACCTCGTGCCGGCCTGTCTACCGACAGGTAGATTCGACTCCGGCCTCCGGTACTAATTCAAGGAAAAAGATAAAAGTAAAAAGTAAAAAGATAAAAGATGCTAGTAAAAAGAAAGAGAAATATCTAACGCCCTGTATGAGTAAGAAATTCCTAAAAATATCCTTAAACCTCATGCCGGCCTGTCTACCGACAGGTAGATTCGACTCCGGCCTTCGGTACTTATTCAAGGAAAAAGATAAAAGTAAAAAGTAAAAAGATAAAAGATGCTAGTAAAAAGAAAGAGAAATATCTAACGCCCTGTGTGAGTAAGCAATTCCTAAAAAATATTCTAACCTTGCAACTATCTACATATAGGTTTGACCTCAACCCTCAGTTTTAATTCAAGGAAAATGATAAAAGTAAAAAGATAAAAGATGTTAGTAAAAAGAAAGAGAAATGTCTAACGCCCTGTGTGAGTAATGTATAAGCGAATTATCATATTCATTTTAAAAAAATTAATGAATAAGCACGATTTTCATTATTTTAACACTGTAAAGCAATAAATATAACATACAAAAAATATATGAGCATATTCAAAACCTTACTTAGTAAATGGCATAGTATATCAGTAGAGAAAAAAATAATTGCTACTTGGTTAATTTCTTTATGTGCAATAGTTATACTAAGCAGCATACTTTATTTCTCAAAACAAGAACTTTACAAGAGTTCAAAAGTTGTTACTGATAATGCAAAACTTCGCTCTGAAACACAAGCTATACTAAAAACACTTCAGAAGCTTGAGATATATAGTAAGAATTATTTAATAGCAGGCAGCAAAAAAGATTCGATTAATTATTTTTCAAATCTCGATTCTCTTTTGAGCAATTTAAGGAAATTAGAAGCACTTATTAACAATAATCCAAGATTCTTAAAGTTTTTCACTCCACTTGCAGAAACAATTCGGAAACAATTGTATAAATTAAATCATCTGTCTTTTTCACTGAACCACTCAGAAGTAATGGATTTAGAAGTAATACGCTTAGAGGAAAATGTCTATAAAAAATTAGATAATTATTGGCAAATGTTAGACGATGAAGAAGAAAAAGCGGCTTTAGAACAAATTCAATCTCTTCAGTATAAGGTAAATAAAAACTTAACCTACTTCGTAATACTTATTTTAATCTATATTATTCTTTTAACAACATTGTTTATTGTAATTATTCTTGATGTAAGAAAAAGAAGGAAATTAGCTGTTGAAATAGCACGAAGCAAGAATGAACTTGAAACCATAATTAATACTGCTCCAGCTCTTATTTATGTGAAAAATTTAGAAAGAAAATTTACACTTGTAAATACATCTTTCCTTCATTTTTTTAATATAACAAAAGAAAAAATTCTTTCGCAAACCAATGAAGATTTGATTAGTAAAAATGACAGATGGCTCGCTGATGAAGAAGATAATGCTATTATAGAAAATAAAATTACATTAAATAACATTGAAAGAGAGATTCAGCTTTATAATGGAATTAAACGTTGGCTCAACATAAATAAAGCTCCGCTTATTGATGAAAATAATGAAGTAATAGGAATTGTCGGTGTTATGGATGACATCACCCAAAGAATAGAATTTCAAAACTCTTTATTGGAAAGTCAAAGAAAACTTGAGGAAGTCAACAATCAAAAAGATAAACTCTTTTCTATTGTTGCTCATGATTTACGCAGTCCATTTTACAGCTTACTAGGCTTTACACAACTATTACGAGACGAGTTTGACAATACACCTGACGAAGAAAAAAAAGAATATATTGATAATATTGCAGTCTCACTAAAGAACCTCTTAGCATTAATTGACAATTTGCTTACATGGGCACGTATTAACATGAACAAAGTAAATTTTGAACCTGACATAATATATTTAGATTATGTCATCAAGAAAGTAATTGATTCATTAAAATTTGCAGCCCATCAAAAATCTATATCCATAATAAATAATTGTCCACCAGAACAAAAGGTATATGCTGATTCCAATATGATTGAAACTGTAATCCGAAACCTTGTTTCCAATGCTATAAAATTTACACATGAGAATGGGAAAGTTGAAATTAATGTTAAAGATCAGAAAGAGAATATTTTAATAGAAATTAAAGATAATGGCATAGGCATGGATGAAACTTCTTTATCTTCTCTTTTTCAAAATAATTCTAATCGTTCTTCAAGTGGTACAAAAAATGAGCAAGGTACTGGACTTGGTTTAATAATATGTAAAGAATTCATAGAAAAGAACAACGGAAAATTAAATATCCAAAGTAAAGTTGGCGAAGGCTCTACTTTTTCGTTTACATTACCTAAAAATAATAATCAACAGATTTTATAATTAAGAGAAAAATAGTTATAATGTTATTTGCTGAACATGTTTATAAATTTATGTATTCAGCTTTGCAGGAAGCTGAAAAAGCATTAAATGAGGACGAAGTTCCTGTAGGTGCAATTGTTGTTTATAACAATAAAATTATTGGCAGAGGATATAATCAAACAGAGAGATTAAAAGATTCTACAGCACATGCTGAAATGTTAGCTCTTACCGCTGCTTCTAACAATTTGGGTAATAAATTTTTAACCGAATGTGACTTATATGTAACAGTCGAGCCATGCATTATGTGTACAGGCGCTATTCTTTTATCAAGGATAAAAAATCTATACTTTGCTGCGTTCGAACCTAAATTTGGAGCATGTGGAAGCTTATACAACTTGGTAGATAATTCTTTTTACAATCATAAAGTAAATGTATATTCTGGCATTTACTCTGATGAATCGAAAAAGCTGCTTGCTTCTTATTTTAAGAGAAAAAGAACAACCAATTTTTACTATCCACTTTAAAAAAATCTATATCTAAAAACAATCTATCTCAAAGTTTGCGATGTGTGTAAGTATTAATTAATTTTACAGAAAGCAAAATTATAATGGAAATCATTTTTAAAACCTAATAGCAGTCAAAAGTTCTATGAATATTATCATATTTGGAGCCCCAGGCGTAGGCAAGGGAACTCAAGCTAAAATTTTATCTCAGAAGTTAAATATTCTTCACATTTCCACCGGCGATATTCTTAGAGATGCAATTAAGAATCAAACTGAGCTTGGTAAAAAAGCAAAGGAGATTGTTGATAAAGGTGAACTAGTGCCCGATGAAATTGTTGGTGAAATTGTAAAAGAAACTATTAGAAGTCCTAAATGCAAAAATGGATTTATACTTGATGGATTTCCTAGAAATATTCATCAAGCCAAAATACTGAGTTCCATTTTAAATGAAATCTCAAATTCTGAACCAGTTATCATCAAACTTGTTGCTAATGATGACGTAATTGTTAAACGTCTTTCCTCTCGCTTAATTTGCAGTAAATGCGGAAATATCTTAAATGAAAATGAAGTAAGTGATAATTTTATTTGCCCAGTCTGCAAAGCAAAAAATAGTTATTATCGCAGAAGTGATGATGAGGAAAGTGTAATTAGAAAAAGGTTAGCAATTTATCATCAAACAACAGCGCCGGTTTTAGACTATTATCAAAACAAAGCAAGAATAATAGAAGTTGACGGTACCCTTTCTATCGAAGATGTTACAAAAGAAATCTTGAATAAACTAGAATAACATCATCACTAGTGTTTTATTACAAAATAATGGTCTAAGGAGTATTCTCATTAAAAAATTAGTTAAAATTATTCATGCCGAAGTGTTGTTAAAAGATAAATTCTGTTATAGTTTTGTTGCAATTTCTGAATATGATATAGTATCATTTCAACAGTTTTTCTCAAATGAAGGCTTTGCAAATGAGCACTGCTGTCCAAAATAATTTTGAAATCAAATCCCGAAGGGATGAATTACCAAATAAATTTAGAAAACTTCAAGATTTTGGACTATTCTACTTGTCTTGTAAATCAATCCCTATCTCGTCCCTACGGGACTTTTAACTTCAGTTTGATATTTATTTATTGTATAACTATATAATCCCTAAAGGGATTACATTGGTTTATGCATAATCAAAGCTTTATTGTCCCCTCAGGACAAAATATTTATAGGATAAAGAACAAAGAAATAGATTAAGTCCATTTAGGGACGAAATATATTGGACAGATATGCAAATGAGTGTCATATCAAGAAAGTAATTTTATAAAAAAGAAAAATAATTATAGTTTTTCTTCTTCTTTCTTTTTCAAAATTACTTTGACAGCTTTGCCGTTTTCGAGTTTAATTATTTTTGTATCAAATTTTCTTACTAAATCATAATTATGAGTTGCAAACAAAACTGCAGTACCTCGTGAATTAATTTTCTTTAAAATATCTAAAATTTCTTGGGCTGTCTCAGGATCTAAATTACCGGTTGGTTCATCAGCTAAAATTAAAAGAGGTTCATTTATTATTGCTCTGGCAATTGCAACTCTTTGTTGCTCACCACCGGAAAGTTCTTTTGGCATATTGGTCTGTTTATGTGTTAAACCAACTTCCGATAGCGCATGGTAGACTTTCTTTTTAATTATCTTACGTGGACAGCCAGTGACTTGCAGAACAAAAGCTAAATTATCATAAACTGTTCTGTCTTCAAGCAATTGGAAATCCTGAAAAACAATTCCTAATTTTCTTCTGAGATATGGCAAGTCTTTGGTCTTTATTGTTTCGGAGGAGAACTTATCGAATTGAACATAGCCTGATTGTGGAAGCAAATTCATGTAAATCAGTTGAAGCAAGGTTGATTTACCTATACCGCTTTTGCCAATCAGAAAAACAAACTCACCTTCATTAATCTGAAGATTCAAGTCAGTGAAAACTGGCTGGTTATAGTACTTAAAATCGACATGTGAAAAAGTAAGCATCAAAAGTCCTTTTTCTTTAGTACAAGCTGCACCCTTTCAGAGTTGTCATTACCATGATTAAATGAAAAAGCATCATAACATGCAGTTACATATAGACCTTCGGTCTCTGCTAATTTATAATAAACTTTTAGTGGATAAATTTTCTCTTTGTGAATTTCCTGAACAGTTAAACCATTTTCAAATGTTAATTCAAAAATATTGTAATGAATTCTAGTCTGCTCTTTGTATTTACTAATTTGTTTATAATGAATCCCGTTAAACTTCCCTTTTCTGTTCAGATATTTCTGATATCTTTTACTATTATTTTCAAGGCTAACATCAAAAGTAAAATATCCATAATCAGATAAAACTTTATTCACTTGATTAAACATTCGTTTTAATTGTGTTGTGTTAGTTAAATAATTAACACTATCAAAAATTGAGAATACAATATCGAACTTAGTTCGAAATGGCAGCATGGTCATATCACAGCAAACAAGCATTCTCTCAGGTGTCTCAAAATTTTTTAACATTTCCAATGAAATGTCGGAATAAATAATATTATTAAATTTTTTTTCAAGGAAACGAGATACTTTACCTGTACCACTGGCCAATTCTAAAATACGAGGTTGTTCAAAACCAAAACTCTCAAACAAATCAATTAAATATTTAGCCCAATTTTTATAGTCTACCGACCTCATTAAATATGAATAAATTTTTGCTAAAGAAGTATAAGGTTTTTCAATTTTTACTGTCATTTGGATTGGCAATAATAATTTTGTTGCTTCGATTTGCATAAATTTTTTCAGCCCAGTTTAGTGCAGAAGAGAGGCTGGAGTTATTAGCAATATTTTTGCCTGCAATATCAAAGGCTGTGCCGTGGTCAGGTGATGTTCTTATAATAGGCAACCCAGCAGTAAAATTTACACCTTTGTAAAAATTTATCATTTTAAATGGGATTAAAGCTTGGTCGTGATACATAGCTAATACAGCATCGAAGTTGTTAATTTTTTTTGTGCCAAAAAAGGCGTCGGGCACAAATGGTCCCTCAGCAAAATCAAATTTTTTAATGGCAGGATGGATAATATTAATTTCTTCTTTCCCAATATTTCCTTCTTCTCCAGCATGAGGGTTCAAACCAAGAACAGCTATTTTTGGCCTTTGAATATTAAAATCTTTCCTTAGTGAATCATAAAGAATTCTAACTGCAGCCGTTACTCTTTTTTTTGTAATTAATTTACTAACGCGAAATAAAGGAACATGAACTGTTACCAATCCAGCTTTCAATTGATCAGAAAGAAAAAGCATCAGATAATTTTTTTTATTTGACCATTTAGCTAAAAGCTCTGTATGACCAGAAAAATTTTGACCCGAAAGTTTAATAGCTGTTTTAGAAATTGGATTTGTAATTAGTGCATTGCATATCTTCAACTCATAAACAGAATTAAATGCATGTTTCAAAGATTGAAAGCTTGCTTCGCCCGATTGGCGTGTTGGAAAGCCAGCATTAATTTCATAATTGCCAATATTAATTATAGAAACTAACTCTGGCTTTTCACTACTTTTATAAATTGAATCAACAATTTCAAAAGGAAAATTTGGCTTTATAGAGCTACATATTTTTTCAAATGAATTTTTTGGTGAGAAATAATAGATTTTTCTTTTTTCTGGGTCATAGCATTCGTTAAAAGTTTTTATTGATATTTCTGGTCCTATTCCATTAATATCGCCGCATGTAAATGCTAATCTTATCATCTATCAACTATTCATACTTAACATAAATTCTTTGTTATTTTTCGTACCCTTTAATTTGTCCAACAAAAATTCCATAGCTTCAATAGGGTCGAATTCACTTAAAATTTTTCTCAAAATCCAGACTTTATTCAGTTCATCTTCTTTCAATAACAGTTCTTCTTTTCTTGTACTAGATTTATTAACATCAATTGCTGGAAAAATTCTTCTATCGGCAAGGTTTCTATCAAGTACCAATTCCATATTGCCAGTTCCTTTAAACTCTTCAAAAATAACTTCGTCCATTCTGCTACCTGTATCAATTAAAGCTGTGCCAATAATAGTAAGACTTCCGCCATCTTCTGTATTTCGAGCCGAGCCGAAAAATCTTTTAGGTTTATGTAGAGCTTGGGAATCAACTCCACCAGAAAGTATTCTTCCGCTGTGTGGAATTACAGTATTGTGTGCTCGAGCCAGACGTGTAATACTATCTAACAAAATCATAACATCATCGCCGGCTTCAACCATTCTTTTTGCTTTTTCGATCACCATATTTGCTACTTGAACGTGTCTTTCAGCTGGCTCATCAAAAGTCGAGCTAATTACTTCAGCTTGAACTGAGCGTTGCATGTCCGTTACTTCTTCGGGCCTTTCATCTATTAGCAACATAATAATTTTAACTTCGGGATGATTTCTTGTAATTGAATTAGCAATCTTTTGCAATAAAACAGTCTTACCTGCTTTAGGCGGAGAAACTATTAGGCCTCTCTGTCCTTTACCAATCGGAGCCAACAGGTCAACTATTCTCATGGAATATTCACCGGGAGATGTTTCTAATTTAAGTCTTTTTGTAGGATAGATTGGTGTAAGATTGTCAAATAAAGTTCTTTCTCTTATCTCCTCTGGGTCTTTCCCATTAACAGCTTCAACGCGTAAAAGGGCGAAAAACCTTTCCCCTTCTTTTGGCGGTCTAACTTGTCCGCTAACAAAATCGCCAGTCCTAAGACTAAACCTTTTTATTTGAGAAGGTGAAACGTAAATATCATCTGGCGATGGCAAATAATTATAATCAGCCGAACGTAAGAAACCATATCCATCGGCTAAAACTTCAAGGACGCCTTTTGAAAAAGTTAGCCCGTCTTTTTGCGACTGAGCTTCAAGGATTTTAAAAATAAGTTCTTGTTTACGAAGGTCGCTGTAACCTGTTAGTCCAAATTCTTTGGCTATCTTGTACAGGTCAACAATCTTCTTAGATTGCAGTTCTGAAATATCCATTGGCATAATAAATTCCTAAGAATTGTGAATAATTACTATTTGTTTATACGAGGCCACTCACTTTTGGGGCAATAATTAGACTTTTTTTCTTTGATTAATATTGATAACTCGAAGGAATACGAGGTACACTGAAAAATTAATTTTATTCATACAAAATGTCAAGAAATTTTATTAATTCCATAAAATTTTCTCAACCCCATTAAAGTTTTTTGCTAACATCTTTTTTACTTGACCAAGTAAATACATACTCCCTAAAACTACAAGGACCTCGTTCCCTTTATTTGAACTTATGAATTTCTTTATATACTCTTCAGGTTCTTTAACCATAATTGAATTTATTTTTAACTGCTTGGTAATATCTTGTAACATCTCAATTGAAGCAGCTCTTTCGTAATTAACTGAGGTTATAAGTATCTCATCAAAATGTTCCCTAAGCAAAAAAAGCATTTCAGGTATATTTTTATCTCTCATTACACCAAAAAGCAGTATTCGTTTAGTATATTTTTTCTTGTCCTTAATAAACTCGCCCAGAAAGGATTTTACGCCTTCAGGGTTATGTGCTGAATCAAAAATAACTAAAGGATTATTATTATAAATTTCATAACGCCCTTGAATACCGGAATTTCGAACTACGTTTCTTATTCCTCTATCTATATTTATTCCATTAGACAGAATTAGTATTTGATTTATAGCAGCTATAGCCAAAGCAGCATTAAACAACTGGAATTTGCCCTTTAATGGAGTCTGATAAATGTTATAGTAATTTGGGTTGTTTTTTATTCTTAAATATTCTCCTTTATCATCAACAATTTCTTTTAACAACAATACTCTACTTCCAATTTTCTCAGCAATTTCCTTAATAGAATCAATTGCTTCAGGTGGCATAATTCCAAGTACAACAGGTTTTCCCTTTTTAATAATGCCGGCTTTTTCCCTCGCAATTTTTTGAATTGTATCACCTAACACGTTAGTATGTTCAAGGCTAATTGTAGTTATAATTGAAATTAATGGTTCAATTATGTTTGTTGCATCTAAACGTCCGCCAAGACCAGTCTCTATAACAGCAAAATCAACTTTGTTTTCATAAAAATACTTAAAAGCCATTGCTGTGGTCAACTCAAAGAAAGTAGGGCTATTTTGGTCGATATACGAGTTCAACTCACTAACAAAATTTACTATATAATCATCATCAATTTCTTTTCCATCAATGCGAATTCTTTCGTTAAATTTCACAAAATGAGGTGAGGTATATAAGCCCACTTTGTACCCTTCTTCCATTAATATGCTTGCAAGAAAAGATGCCGTACTTCCTTTACCGTTTGATCCGGCAATATGAAAAGCCTTTAACTCTTTTTGAGGATTGCCTATAAATTCACACAACTTAGAAATATTGTCTAATCCTAATTTAATTCCAAACTGATGTAAAGAAAAAAGCTTTTTTATTGCAGAGTTATAATCCATTGTGCTTAATTCAAAAATTTATTCGATAAGCTAATAACTATAATAAATCAATCTTATTTGTCAATAATTTGATATGAAGCAACTAAGTCGCTTATTTTGTTAATAGAGGTTTTTATACAATAATTTTTCATTCCTTCAACAATTTCAACGCCGGCATTAGGATTAATAAAATTAGCAGTTCCTATTTGAACAGCAGAAGCACCGCAGATAATGAATTCAACAGCATCTTTCCAGTTCATTATTCCACCAATACCAATAATTGGTATATCAACATTTCTACTAATCTCAAGAACTTTGGCTAATGCTATAGGTTTAATCGCAGGTCCAGATAATCCTCCGGTAACATTGTACAATTTAGGTTTACGACTCCAAATATCAAACGATGTTCCCACCAAAGTATTAATTGCAGAAACAGCATCACCACCTTCTTTTTTTACAATTTCAGCAAATTCAGAAATACGTGACACATTTGGCGAAAGTTTTATTATTACAGGCTTCTCAGTAGCAGCACGTACTTTTTCGGTAATTCTTCCTACTGCATTCACATCATTTCCAAATTCGAGACCGCCTTCTTTAACATTTGGGCATGATACATTTATTTCAAATGCTTTTATTGTTTCCTGCTCATCTAAAATTTTTGTGCATTCGACATATTCTTCAATTGTACTTGCTGCAATATTGCAAATTAAAGTAGTGTTAATCTCTCTTAAGAAAGGAATTTTTTCTTTAATAAAAACTTCTACCCCAACATTTACCAGTCCAATTGCATTAAGCATACCCGATGGTGTTTCTACAATTCTCTGAGGCGGATTTCCTTTACGTGGTTTTAATGAAACTGATTTTGTAACAATGCCGCCAATCTTACTTAAATCTGTAAAATTGCTTATTTCATTTCCATACCCTACAGTGCCTGAAGCAAGTAAGACTGGATTTTTAAGTTCGAGCTTCCCTATTTTAATTTTAAGATCAACTTCATTCATAATTTTATATCTTTTGCATTAAAAACTGGACCATCTTTGCAGACTAGGTAATATCCATCACAGTTCGATTTTTCAATTGGACAGCCTTGACAAATTCCAAAGCCGCAAGCCATAGCACATTCAACAGACATTTCACAATTGATGTTTTTTGTAATACAGAATTCTTTAAGTGCTTTCAGCATAATATTCGGACCGCATGCAAAAACTTTTATTTTATTTTCACTAAACTTCTCTAAAGAACTTATAAAAAGATCTACCACATTGCCCTTAAATCCCTCTGAACCGTCATCAGTAGAAATACTAATGTTTTGCATTTTATACTTAATAACATTTTGTTTGGACTTACCGCCGACAAAGCAGTATATTTTTTTATCATGTAGTATTTCGTCAATCAAAAAAGGGAAAGGAGCAGCACCCAAACCTCCGGCAATAACTACAGCAGTATCGAAGTTATCGTTTATATTAAATCCTTTTCCAAGCGGACCAAGAATATCCAGCACATCACCTTTTATTTTTCTCGAAAGCAATCGCGTCCCTTCGCCGTGGATATCAAACATAAAGTAAACATTATCATTTTTAACTTCGCAAATGCTAAATGGCCTGCGTAGCAAAGGAAAATCTGTATCTGTTACTTTTATATTACAAAATTGACCAGGTCTTGCACTTTCAGCAATTCGAGGTGAAAATGCTTTAAGTAAGTAAATCCCGTTTTCAATTTCGGTAATGGATTCTACGCGGGCCTTTTCGATTAACAACCTAAATTTTCTCTTTTATTTTTTCAAAATTATGAATGTTGGGGGGATTTTACAAAAAAAAAGCCCATCCCTGCCCTACAAAGAGAAGGGTATTTTTTATAAACACTTTTAACCTATCTTCTCGTTCACAAATTAATTCAATCTCGCTTTGTATCAAAAAATTCAAAAGGTAATCCACGAATAAACTGCAAGAGACCTTTTTGATTAAAACTTCTTCTCTTTTGAACATAAAAAAAATTGAAATAAGGTGTCTTTATTATAACACCCTTGCCTCATTTCTTTTTTGTTGCATTTATTTATGCTGTTAAATTATGATCAAATTATATACCGCGTTTTCGGAGAAGGGGAATTCACTTACTTATATAAGAGTGAAATTAAAATCCGGTAAGTTGAATAACTCCGTTGATAAACGAGCGGTATAGAAATGTCTTCCGATCACAGACATTCTTTGACAGACAAACTGTCTGCTGCCGGAAAGTAGTTAACTACGCTGAAACTTCGTCAACTAAATAAGTTATACTTATAATTTGGTGATGACGCATTTTGCTATGGCTTTTTTTATTTTTAATTGAATAATATGTTTAGAGCATTTACTTGTTCATTGTGAGCAAATACTCAAATGTAGCTCTGTTTAATTTGGAGATCTATCTTACGGGGTATAGGAGCTGGCTATCAACTAAGTTCAAAATTTGCCTTTTTCTATAAAACATTCCTGTACTTGGGTAACAGGGCATGGTGGAAGTCATTTTTTCCTGCCTTCTGGAAACGGGCTTGGTTTCGATTTAAAATATTTTATAAACTTATGGGTTTTAATAATGTTTCATTCAACTACATCTATTACTTGTATGTTTCTAATATTTATGATGATACTTATGGAATAAGACCAAAGGGAAATTATTGTGAAATTAATTTCGGAAATGAAATAATTATAAGGGATATCAGAGGAAAACTTCAAATATTTTGATCTATAGGAATAGGCAGAAGTTCTAATAAGAACTACGGAAAAACACTTATTGCTCCGTCGCTCAAAGTTGGTATTTATCATAACATATTCTAGTTCTAGGAGAAAATTTATGAAAAAGTGTTTCTTAATTGTAATAATTATACTTACGATGACGTTGAATGATTTACATAGTCAACAAGCATATCGTCTTGAGAAATTTTATGCGGAAAATTATTTACTTACAGACAAGAAAGATAGCGTGAGGAAAATATTTATCTATTCTAACACAGGAATCTTGGAATTTCTTTCTTTTGGTGTTGGCTATCAAGTTTCACAGGATTTTGCAATTTCACTTAAGTATTCAAACACTTTCATAGGTTCTGGTTTTATATTCCCAAATACTGGCTCGGGTATCGGAATAAAGTTAAGTTATTACACTCCATTCTCTATCTTCAATTGTATTAATGCCGAATACGTTAGCTATCTGATATTATCCACCACTAAGAAAGTGAACTCTGTAACCAAAGGGAATTTTTTTGAAGCAAATATTGGAAAAGAGATTGTGAAAAAAGAAGGGTTAAGAGTTTTTTGGTCGTTAGGCCTAGCAATAAGTAATGCTAAAATGACCACTGTAGTTTTTGCACCTTCAATTAAGATTGGAATCAATTATAATTTATTTTAGAAACGGAGGTAAAAATGAAAAAGGTATCAATCATTGTACTTGTTTTTATAATGGCAAATATTGTATTTGCTCATAGGCAGCATGTTCATCAGTACATTTCAGTTCAAGCATATAAGCTACTGAAAATGCAATTAGGTGGAGATTTACGAATTATGAAGGATAAAATAGGTGGTCTTGATTCTTATTATGCTGGATCCGGACCTTTTCAATTAGGCTTTATTACTACCGGCGCTTGGAGAGAAGACGAAGAAGATGTTGTTTACGGCTATTCTAAAAGTAATCCACCAACGTTAACAAGCTTTAGCGGAAGCGTGTATGATTTTATTGCTGCTTTTGGTGGATTAAGTCCGGATGGATTTGTTAGCTCAACTCATTTTTGGTATGCTGATGAGGGTGATAACCTTCAAACGACAATGCGAGCAAATATTATAGTTTTAGGCATAGATAATGTCATGTTATTTACTATACCAAATGCTTATCAAAAAATGACTGCATTTGCTTATGGAGGATACGACTTGAATTTAGATCTGATTCTGTATGGATTCCCTACCAATGCAGATGGAAGTGGTGCTTGTGCAACACAAAGAGCAATCGTAACATTTCATTATAATTCACTTATAGATTTGTACAAGAACAAAAAATATTTATGTAACGAAGGTAACCTGGCTAACAGGTCAACAAACTATTTATAATACTCCTATTAAATTTCTGCCGCAACATTGGAGTTCGCTAAATAGTGGAACGTATGCCGGTTTCTTTGACATAGTCGCTTTTTAAAATTTTAGGTAGGATGTGTCATCTTTTACAAGATATGAATGTACCGGCGCACACCAATATTGATCCTCATGGAGATAATGATGGTCTTATTATTGATTATTACGAAAATTATTTTGGATATGACTTCTATTGGGATTACCAAAATACCTATTCACAAGTAGGAGGTTATATAAATCCTTACCAATCGTCTAATCCGCTTCATTTCTTGATGTATACAACAAATCAGATGGCTAACCACTTTGCAACGCAAGGTCCTCATTATAAACCTTGGAACGATAACTTCTGGGGAAATTCTTCCTCAGAAGAAATTAATTATTTGAATTCACAAAATGTTTATTCTTTTGGAGTGCCCACTAGTATAAATGGACCTTTTGACAATAATAGCATCATAAATGTTCGTAATCATATGTTCCCTCAGGCAATCCGTGCAACTGCGGGCCTACTTTATTGGTTTGCAAAAGAAGCCGATTTGTTACCTCAACCACTGGTCTCCGTTTCTTTAGGAGGCGATGTAACACTATATGAAGGCGTAACAGGTCATTGGTACGTTGGTTTAATAAATGGTATAGAACCATTTACCTACAATTGGCAAATAATGTATTTAGATGGAGCTGGTTATTTACAATCTTATGAGAGCGTTAAAAAGGAAAAAGAGAAAAAAGATAAAGAAAAGAAAAAAGATGGTGATATCATTATTGAGACTGTACCGAGCAATGAATGGATACCGATTGGTACAAATTCACCTGAATTCAGCAAACCACATAACCCTTACGATTTACGTGATTTTAAGCTGAGATGTATTGTTACTGATGCTACAAACACCACAAAAACTTCAAATGAACTCTATGTTGATGTTGTCTCATATCCTCCACCGGAATTTTCCATCGTGCAAAGTAATTATGAGAAACAAGAAACTTCGCTTGCCAAAGAGCATGAGACAACTCAAACACCTATAAATTATTTTCTTGAGCAAAATTATCCCAATCCATTTAACCCGTCAACTGCCATCAGTTACAAAATCAAAGAAAAAGGATTTGTATCACTGAAAGTTTATGGTGTAATAGGAAGAGAAATTGCAGACCTTATAAATGAGACACAAGAAGCAGGTTCACATTCTGTTATGTTCAATGCAGACAATCTACCAAGCGGAGTTTACATTTACACTTTGCGCGTGAACAATTTTGTTCAAAATAAGAAGATGATCTTATTGAGATGATATGATAATGTTCTAAAAAGGCAGAACTATTACGGTTCTGCCTTCTATTCATGAATAACGCCAAAGGCTAAAATTTCTTTAACAATTTTTGTTCAACGGCAGAAATTTTATCTAATCTTCTTTGGTGTCTTTCACCTAAAAAATCTGTTGTAAGCCAGATGTTCAAAATTGATTTTGCCTCATCATTGCTTAGTGTTTTCGCTCCTAATACAAGTATATTTGCATTGTTGTGTTCGCGAGAACTTTTAGCAGAAAAATCATTATAGCATGTAGCAGCTCTAATACCGGGTAATTTATTTGCAGCAATTGCCGATGGAATACCAGTAGCATCTATTAAAATTCCAAAATCGACTTCGTTTAACAAGACTTTCTTAGCAACTGCAAAAGCATAATCTGGGTAATCAACCGATTCTTCTGAAAATGTACCAATATCAATTACGTTAAAGGATTTTCTTTTGAGCTCATCCACCAAAACAGCTTTTAATTTAACACCTGTATGGTCTGAGCCAATAACACATTTTTTGGGGAGGATTGATGCCTGTGAATTTTTTAATATCTCTTCACTGCTTCGTTTTATAATTTTTAAATTCGAGTGACGAATGCGGTCATAAGCTAATGGAGTAATAATAACATTTTCATCAATCTCTATTTCGGTTGCACCAAGTCTAATTAACTTAAGAACGTCAAATTCAGTAATTAGCTTTTTCATTTTACAGAAGCTCTGTTCGTTTGTTCATTTTAAGATAATCTACTACTTCTCTCACCTCTTGTGCATTATTTCGGTGACAAATTAGCAAAGCATCTGTTGTATCAATTACAATAAGATTTTCTACACCAATTACAGCAGTAAATTTTCGAGGTGAAAAGATGTAACTGCCATAAGTTCTGGCTGTATAAACATCACCAACTATCACATTCCCATCTTCGTTTTTCTCTGAAATTTCATAAACAGCCTCCCAACTTCCTACATCATTCCAATAAAAATCTCCTTTTACAACTGCAACATTATCAGATTTTTCTAATATCCCATAATCAATTGAAATATTTTTTAACTGGCCATAAACTTGGGTTAAGACCTTTTCAAACTCGTGAGTGCCAATATAGTTTTTAACCATTTGCAAGCCATCGTAGAGGTCCGGCATATAAGTTTTAATTTCGTTTAAAATCACATCAACACGCCAGACAAACATACCGGAGTTCCAAAGGAAATCCCCAGATTCAATAAATCTTCTTGCGGTTGCAAAATTAGGTTTTTCAGCAAAAGTAAGAACTTTGTGAATGTTTTGACTTAATTGTTTATCATCGAATTGAATATAACCGTAGCCAGTTTCTGGACGGGTGGGCTTTATTCCTATTGTAATTAATTTTTTCGTTGAGTAAGCAAAGTCCACAGCCAACTTAATTGTGCTCTGAAACAAGTCAACATCTTTTATTATGTGATCAGCTGGTAAAACTACCATTAGTGCATCATTAGAATAACTTTCCAACAAAATTGCTGCCAGTCCAATACATGCAGCTGTATTTTTCCCAAATGGTTCATCAATAATATTTTTGGGGTTAATTTGAGGTAACTGCTCCTTAATTTTAAGCTTCTGAATCTTGTTAGTAATAATAAAAATTTTCTCTTCATCAATTAATCCCTTTAACCTGTAGACAGTATCTTGAATCATTGTATTTGAACCTATTATGCGAATCAGCTGTTTTGGTTTTTTCTCTTTACTTCGAGGCCAAAATCTGGTGCCAGCGCCTCCGGCCATTATAACAGCATAAATTTCCATTTCCCTCCTTATTGTTAAATTACTTTTTTATTAGAAAATATAATCTTACCAAAATTCTCAGCCATATTTAAATAATTAGTTATGTCTACTTCCTTGCCGCGCACTACTGCAACTATTACAATTAAGCACGCTCTTAAAGATTCAATAACATTTCGACTTGGCGAGATTTTTTTCTCCTTTATCATTTCCAAACCACGTTTAAAAATCTTATGCATATTCGATATAATTTCAAAGCCAATCTTTTGAGATATCTGTGCATTCTCTTCCATTAATTTAATTAAACTATTCATTTCATGCTCAGTATAATTATATTTAGCTACTCTTTCTAAAAACGAATCTAATGTTTTAATTGGTTTCAGTATTGCTTCTTCATAGTTTTCAAAATTAAAACCAAGCTCTTTATTTAACTCTTCAAAAATAAGTTCTTCTTTAATTTCATCAGCACGTGACCTTTTAGGTAGATTTATCTCAGAAAGTTTTTGCTCTAACTTACTAAATTCCTTTGTTGGCTTTGTCTCACGCTTAGTCAAGTCAACCTGTATTGTTTTTTCGTTGATTGATTCTATTATTTTCTTCATTCTCTCTGGATTAACAATGTCAAGTAGATAACTAATTTCTCTAACTAAATTTGAGCTGTGCTCTTTAAATTTATCAGAAATTTTTAGGAAATCGATTTTACCATTATCTATTGAACTAATAATCTCACTAATCTTAATGCCTAACTTTGATAGCTCGGTTATTTTTTTAAAGCGCTGTATTTCTGTATATATATCATCACATTTTAGCAAGTGCTCTTTCAATAAGGCAATTACTTCAATTTTTTCTGAGCTAAGTCTAAGTTGATTAGCAGAGGTTACAATACATTGAATAACATACTGTTTTGTAAAATCAATCATTTGCATCAAACGATTTTAAGTATCTTATTATAGTTTTGCAAAAAAATTTCATTAAATACAGCGTATTAGTTCATGGGCAAAAGATAATTAATACCTTCGGTTCAGCATGTTTCATTTCTCTTTCATCGAAAATGATTCCAAATTATTTTTATCTTAGCTTAATTACATATTGCAATAAATTTTACACATATTGATTTTGTAAAATTAATTACGAAACTTTGCAACAAATATATTAAAAATATGGCAGCGTACTCCGATAATATAAATTTCTCAAAGAAATCTAATGAATTTTGATGATTTATTTTAACCGATGTTTTTATAAAAACGTTTGGGAAACTACAATTTTACAGTCATAGCGAGACCCAGTAAAAAATAAACTTGCAAAGACCAATTTAGAAATTTTTGGGAAATCTCTATAAGCTGTAAGTGGGTCAAAAACACAAAAGCCATATTGCAAACAACCAATTAATATTTAATTAAGAAAGTATAATGATTGGATATAGATTTACAGATTTTATACCTAACTCACCGTTGGGCAATATTTTCCAACAATTGTTAAATATATTTTTGCAGTTACTTAATATCACAGCTGGCGATGTTTCTGAAGCACTTAACTTGCTAAATGAATTAGATAGGAAATACAATCTTACTACAAATGATTATGGAATAGGCGATTTTATTGAAGAGTTGAAAGAAAAAGGCTATATCGAAGAAGGGCAACAAAACGAGCATGTTTACTATATCACTACAAAAACAGAAAGAGAAATAAGAAGAAAGGCACTTGAAGAAATATTTAGCAAGCTGAAAAGAGGTGGCAAAGGCAATCACCCAACGCCATTCTCAGGACTTGGTGATGAAAAAACTTCAGACAGAAGAAATTATCAATTTGGTGATAGGCTTGACCAACTTGATGCCACTGCGTCAATTAAAAATGCACAGATTAATCATGGCATTAACAATTTTGAATTAACCGAAGATGACCTTGAAATTGAAGAACTTGAATACAAAACTGCCGCTTCAACAGTACTGATGATTGATGTATCCCACTCTATGATACTTTATGGCGAGGATAGAATCACTCCTGCTAAAAAAGTAGCTATGGCTTTAGCAGAATTAATTACTACCAAATTTCCAAAAGATACTTTAGATATTATTGCCTTCGGTAATGATGCCTGGCCAATTGAAATAAAAGATATTCCATATTTACAAGTAGGTCCTTACCATACTAATACAGTCGGTGGAATTGAACTTGCAATGGATTTATTACGCAGAAAGAAAAATCGCAATAAACAAATTTTTATTATTACTGACGGTAAACCTACCTGCTTAAAAATTGGTATGAAATATTATAAAAATAGCTTTGGTCTTGATAGAAAAATTATCAATAAAACATTAGATAAGGCCGCACAATGTAGGAAGTTAGGAATTACAATTACAACTTTTATGATTGCCCGTGACCCATATTTGCAGCGGTTCGTTCATGAATTTACTAAAGTTAACCAAGGCAGAGCCTACTATAGCAGCCTTACTAACTTAGGTGAATATATATTTGAAGATTTTGTGCGTAATAGAAGAAAGAACTTTAAATAAGAGGAAAACAATGATTAAAAATTTTGAGAATATAAAAACTTTAGGACAACTAAAAAATTCTGGTTATCAACCTATTTCCGTTAAAGACGAAATGCGGTTAAATTTAATACAGTTCTTAAAAGAAAGAAAAAATCCTTTTTATGGAATAATTGGCTACGATGAAACCGTTATACCAGATATTCAAACTGCAATTTTGTCAAAGCACAATATTATATTATTAGGTTTAAGGGGACAAGCAAAAACAAAAATAGCACGTTTAATGGTCAATTTACTCGACGAATATATCCCGGCAATTGAAGGTTCTGAACTAAATGATGACCCACTTCATCCACTCTCACGTTATGGCAAAGAAAAAGTGGAACAAATGCAAGATGATACACCAATAACATGGATTCATAGAAATGATAGATATACAGAAAAGTTAGCCACACCTGATGTTACAATCGCTGACCTTATAGGTGATGTTGATCCTATTAAAGCTGCATCTCTTAAATTACCCTACTCGGACGAAAGAGTTATTCATTATGGCTTAATCCCCCGTTCACACAGAGGAATTTTCGTTATAAATGAATTACCAGATTTACAGGCAAGAATTCAAGTTGCATTGTTTAATCTACTTCAAGAAAGAGACGTTCAAATTAGGGGATTTAAAGTAAGGCTGCCGCTCGATGTTCAATTTGTTTTTACTGCCAATCCTGAAGATTACACAAACAGAGGAGCAATAGTAACACCATTAAAAGATAGAATAGATTCGCAAATCCTTACTCATTATCCAAAGTCTATTCAAATATCCAAAAAAATTACAGAACAAGAATCTAAACTAACTGAATCGCAGAAAAACACAATTAAAGTCCCTGAGTTAATCAAAAATATAATTGAACAAATAGCTTTTGAAGCTCGCGAAAGTGAATATGTTGATTCCAAAAGTGGCGTATCTGCGCGTCTTACAATATCAGCTTATGAAAATGTTGTAAGCGCAGCTGAAAGGAGATTATTTATTAACAACGAAAAAAATACTACGGTAAGAATATCAGATTTAAACGGAATTATCCCTTCAATAACAGGTAAAATTGAGCTGGTCTACGAAGGTGAGCAAGAAGGACCTGTTAAAGTTGCTCATATCCTCATAAGTAAAGCTATTAAGAAACAATTTGTGAACTATTTCCCAAATCCAGATAACATAAAAAAATTAAATCAACCCAATCCTTACCAAGAAATAACAAATTGGTTTAGCAAAGGAAATCAAATTGACATTTTAAATGATTTGCCCAATAGTGAATACCAAAAAATAATTAGTTCAATACCAGGCTTAAAAAATTTAGTAAACAAATTTTATAAAGATGAAGATGATGAGATAAAATATTTATTAATGGAATTTGCATTACATGGACTCGCGGAATATTCACTTTTAAGCAAGCATTCATTAGAATACGGTCTTCAGTTCAAAGATATGTTAAGCAGCATGTTCACACTATCTGAAGAAGAAGATAGCGATGATGAAGAAAATTATCTTAGATAAGTAAAAAATGTTTATCTTGCAGCAAAAAATTTTGAGGAATATATGCTGATTACTACAACCAATAACATCGAGGGTAAAAAAATTGTAAAATATTTAGGATTGGTATCCGGTGAGGCAATTTTAGGAGCTAATATTTTCAAGGATATATTTGCAAGCATACGTGATATAGTTGGCGGAAGGTCTTCTGCTTATGAAAAAGAACTTAGAACTGCAAAAGAGATTGCATTGGCTGAAATGGCTGAGCAGGCAAAAAATTTAGGCGGTAATGCTGTAATTGCAGTTGACCTTGATTATGAAACTATAGGGCAAGGCGGCAGTATGTTGATGGTATCAGCAAGTGGGACTGCAGTTGTAGTTGAGTAATTTCCTTTTTATAAATCTTGAAAAACTTACAACAAGGAATAAACTTTTAATAAGAAATTCTTATCTAACTTTTCAACCATGACTCAAGTTAATTATAACCCAGCTGCTGCGCTCTCACCTTAATTTCTAGACTGTTGAATTTTTTTAGCTGTTTCCTCAACTTTTTGCCAGACACGCAGCAAATTACCGGACATAATTTTTTGAATATCCTTTTCACTATAACCGCGTTTTAGCAATTCATAAATCAAATTTGGATACTGAGAAACATCTTTAAGACCAACTGGTAAAGTGTCACCAAGTCCATCAAAATCAGAGCCAATACCTACATAGTCGATGCCTACTAATTTTACAACATGGTCTATATGGTCCGCAACATCTTTTACATCAGCAAACCCCATGGGATTTTCTTTCCAGAATTTTTCTTTATAACTTTCAGCTTCCTTACTATCTTCATTTAATTTATGTTCATTAAGGTATTCCTTAATTTGTTTCTTGCCAGCTTCTTCTTTCTTTAAAATCTCATCTTTCAAAAAATCTGAACCAAAGTTTATTTGTATTACTCCCCCATTTTTTGCCAGAGCCTTAATCATGTCATCACTCATATTTCTTTCCCAGCCTGGTGTGAAATATCTACAAGAAGAATGAGAAGCAATAACCGGTGCTTGTGTTACTCTTAATACTTGGTAAAATGCGCTATCAGATATATGAGAAACATCAACCATAATTCCAAGTCTGTTCATCTCTTTAACTACTAAAACACCAAATGGACTAAGTCCATTCCATTTTTTATTTGGGTCATAAGATGAATCACAAATATGATTTGATTTTGAATGAGCTAAAGTAATATACCTTATACCTTTAGAATAAAAGTACTCTAGATTTTTCAAGTCGCCTTCAATTGGCGAGCCATTTTCCATGCCCATAGGCAAAGAAATTTTGCCCTGATTAAAATTTTTAATAATATCTTTATAGGAGAACGCAAAAGCAAATTTATCCGTATTATCTTGAACAACATTATAAACAAGCGAAATTAATTTATCAGCATATTTTTTTGCTCCGTTATTTTCATAGTTTGCAGGTGTATAAATTGACATAAATGGAGCGTCCAAGCCCCCTTCTTTAGCTTTAACATAGTCGAAATTTCTATCATCATTTTTTTTGGTAATATCAGTCCATTTTTCGTAAAGCAGCAATGGAGCATCGATATGTGTATCAATCAAAATATACTTATGAGCTATTTTATTTGCTCTTTCTTTTAATTTATCACCACTTTGATTTATGTAGTAACTGAGAAAGAAGGCAAGTAATAAAGCTATTTTTTCCATAATACCACCTAATTAATATATTAAGATTATGTTATAACTAATTATTTTTCATTAAGATAACTAAATTTATCTTAGAAAAAAGATACTATTCATTTCTTGTTTTAAACCCTTTTATCATCCAATTTTTTGCTAGTAAAAGAGCTACAGGGCTTACTATAGCTATTATGCCATAAATGAGCCAAAGCATTTGTGTATTCTGTGGTAAACCACTTTCAGGTCTTGGGATATACTTTTCGACAAAATACCCCGAATAAAGACCAGTTATTACTTTTGTTAAAAACCATGGTAATTGTCCAATTCCCATATATGCTCCCGTTTTACCTTCGGGAGCTATTTCGGCAATCCATTGCAAAAATCTCGGTTGCCACATTGCTTCGCCTATTGCAGCAATCAATACATACGATAAAAATAAATAAATGTTAGGTCCAATTGCTAATAAAAAAGTCGGCAGTGCCATAACGAAAGTTCCAAGAACCATCATTCTATAAACATTGGCCTTAGATGTTAAACCAGCCACTAATGGAGCTAAAACAAAAATTAAAACGGGATTAATATTAGAAAAAAACTCGAAATATTTGCTTACTGCAGTACCTACAAAGGCTCTATCAGTATAATATGGAATTGTTAACCAATTATGAGCAAAAAGTGTCTGAACAGGAATTAAAATAAATATAAAAAAAACAAACCTTTTATCTCTAAAAGGATGTTCAGGCCGTTGTCTAAGAAACTCCCACACTGAAATTATAAAACTAACACAGGCAAGTAACAAAAATATAGTGGGAATTATTTCACTTTCCGTGTTAATTATTTTGTTTAATGTTAATATATATATTATGAAAAATAAAACAGTAGCGAATGAATAAATAAATAATGCTGTATTGTTGATATTTCTTTTAGCTTCGTTTTTGGTTCCTTTATTGCTTTTAGAGTCGGAAGCTTCGACTGACATTTGGTAAGCATCTTTATCTGACTTTTTTGTGATTAAAATTACAGTAAACAATAATGAAATTAATGTTAAGACCACATAAACCCAAAGGACAGCTGCCAGGCCATTTGGAGGAAAATTTTTTTCGTTATGATGCCTTACAAGTGGAGAAACAAAACCAGAAAAGAAAGCACCCAAGTTCATCAATCCATATATAGCACCGTACGCCATAGGAGCAGTTTTAGGTGTAGTGTATCTTTTAACTCCAGCATAAGCTGCCGGCTGATATAATCCATAACCTACGACCATAAAAAACAGTCCTATTATTAGGACAAAAAACATTGGACTAAGGAAACCGCTTGAAAAATGTAAAGTATCTGAACCTGCGAGGAATATCCTGCCTATTAACATAACAGCAAAAGCTAAGATTAATGAGCGCCGAACTCCTATTTTATCAGAATAACCACCTAAAATAACCATAGCAAGTGTGATACCCCCAGTAACAAAACTATAGACCCAACCTGCCTGAATATCAGTAAGCTTAACGTTTTCTGAACAAAACTTACCTAAAACTGTAAGAATACCGAAGTAAACTAATCCCTCAATTACATAAGGCAAGTTTATACCCCATAAAGCCTTAGGAGCTTTCACAAATGCTAAAAAAGTTTCTTCTAATTCTTTAAAAGACTCTTTTACTATTTGACTTATACTCTTCTTTTCACTTTCGTTGTTAAATTTTTCAGCAGCTGAAGAATCCATATTTTTTCCCTTTTATTTTATGATAATGTAAAAGTATTTAACAATTTCATCTGAAAAGCAGCAACAAACAACATAAAAAATAATGTTATACTATATTCACTTCTGGTAATAATTCTACATCAAACCTTTTTTTGACAGAAAGAGCTACTTTATCGGCTAAATCTAATATCTCAGCAGGTGTTGCGTTGCCAAAATTAACAATAATCAAAGGTTGTTTTTCATAGCAACCAACATTACCAATTCTTTTACCTTTCCAGCCACATTTTTCTATTAACCAAGCAGCAGGTAGCTTATAATAATTGTCCTTAAACTTGTAAAATGGCAAATCCGAAAAGTCTTTTTTAATAAATTCCACTTGACTATAGGTAACGATTGGATTTTTAAAAAAACTTCCAGCATTACCCAGAACGTTTGGATCTGGCAATTTGTTTTTTCTAATCGAGATTACCTTTTCTCTAACAGTTTGTAAAGTAATGTCATGCTTATTAATATTTTTAACACTTTCCTTTAAGGGGGGATAATCGAGGGAAAATTTTTTCAACTTGCTCAATCTTAGTGTAACGGAGGTAATTATAAACTTATCTTTATATTCATTCTTAAAGATGCTATCCCTATAATCAAACTTGCATTCACTCGTAGTTAAAGTACGAACTTGTTTTCTTAGAAGATCAATTCCCCTTAACGAATAAAATACATCTTTTAATTCTACACCATAAGCACCAATGTTTTGAACAGGTGCAGCGCCAACACAGCCGGGTATAAGCGATAAATTTTCTACACCATAATATTTCATACTGGTGCAGTATTTTACAAAATCATCCCATATCTCGCCAGCGCTTATTTCAATAAGAATCGATTCTCCATTTTCTTCTAATATTTTTTTGCCCTTTAAATTATTTTTAACTATCAAACCGTCATAATCTTTAGTAAACAAAATATTGCTTCCGCCGCCAATAACATATTTTGCAAGACCACTATAGTTAGAATCACAAAATAATTCGAATAAAGTTTCTTCGTCGTTGATTTCACAAAATAGTTTAGCTTTTACGTCAACCTTAAATGTGTTTAAATCTTTTAATGAGTAATTTTCTTTTAATATCATGTTATTTTATTCCAATATAAAATTCGAGGTTCGTTTTTTCCAATTTACTTCTGTTATAGTTTGTCCATCAGATTCAAAAACAACCGCACCGTTTAAGTCAGTCCTAAAAACTTTAATTTTATTACTTATCAATCGATTAATCACCTCTCTACTTGGATGGTTAAATTTATTTTTTATGCCCACACTAATTAGTGCATATTTGGGAATAACTGTTTTAAGAAAATAATCTCCAGTGCTAGTTTTACTTCCATGGTGCCCTACCTTTAGTAAATCTGACTTAAGAAAATCTCTATACCTATTTATATAATAATCTTCAACCTTTAGGCCCGCATCACCAGTAAACAAAAAAGAATTATTCCCATAAGCTATTTTCAAGAAGCCGCTTCTATCATTCTCGCTAAAATATTTATTAGTGTAAAAATCGTTAAGAATATAAATTCTTGTATTTCCTACTCTCAAAATAGATTTTTCATAATATCTTACCGGTAAATTTAACTGGTGCAAGTATTTCTCAAGTTGAACATCTTTGCTTAAGGAACTATCCAATAATGGCTTATACACCTTTTTAACAATTCCAGTATTGAATAAACTTAAAAATCCAGCATAATGATCAGCATCAACGTGACTAATAAATGCATAATTAATAGTATCTATGTCAAGATATTTTATTAGAGGATAAATTGTTCGCATACCGTTATCATAACTTGATGTAGAATTACCAGCATCAATTAAGGCTGAAGTACCATTTGGAAATTTTATCAGAAACGAATCCCCTTGTCCTACATCAATAGCTACTATTGTTAATTTATTCTTAGCTAAGAAACTGTTATCGTCTAATGTACTAAACGCTGCGTAGTTAACAATTACAAGAAAACATAAAATTATTTTCGACTTAAGACTACTAAACTTTTTAAAAAATATCACAAGAAAAAGCAAAGAAATGAAGTAAAAAAACAAATCTAAGTTTGAGAAGTGATTTAAGTATAAATGCGAGTATTTTATACTGCCAGTTTTATTTATTATCCAAAATAAAAAACTAGAAAGAAAATTTGTAACCGAAGCATAAACTAGAGCCACCCCAAAAGATAAGTAAGAGACAGCTAAACTAAGTATTGCTAAACCAACTATAATTCCAACTAATGGAATAACAATTAAATTAGTAAATATCGCAATTAGCGAAAGTTTCTGGAAATAAATAATTGTTATTGGTAAAGTGCCTACTTGAGCTGCAATTGAAACACTAATAAATAGCAACAAAGATTTCAGCATATTAGATTTTACATTTAGTCTGTTAATTGTGTTATTAAATAATGGATAAAAATAAAGAATAGATAGAACTGCTAAAAAAGAGAGTTGGAATCCGGCATTAAACAATTCAGTCGGCTTAATAAGTAAAACTACCAATGCAGATAAAGCAAGCGCATTGTAACCATTGTAATTTCTGTTTGTCATTACAGAAATTATAAAAATTACAGCCATAACAACTGCTCTAAAAACAGATGGAGGTGAGTTAGTAATTATTAGGAATACTACTAATCCTAAAATGGTGAAAATGTATCTGAGATAAATATTTATGCGTGATAATAAAAATAAAAAGATAAGCAATATATATCCTACATGTAAACCAGAAACAGCAAGCACATGCATTACTCCAGCATTAATAAAATTTCCCTTATCAGAAAAAGAAATTTCTTTTTTATCGGCTAATAATAAACTTTTTATTAACCCAGCTGTCGTTGAATCATACAATTTTTTTATTCTGTTGTTGATTCTTAATCTTATTTCATAAACAATTGATTTAAAAATACTTTTGGAGCTATCAATAATTAGCAAGTTTGATGTGTTATAAGTAGATAAAATGCTTGCAATACCTTTATCATTTAAATATCTACGATAATCAAACTCACCTGGGTTGCGCTGACCTCTCGGTTCTGTAAGCGTTCCTTTTACTTTTATTTTATTCCCGGGCTTCAAAACATTGACAAGTTTATTCAGTTTATTGTGTGAGTCATAAACATTTACAATTGATAAATATTTTTTTGTCGATTTGAAATTATTAAATTGAGTTGCCTCCACATTAAGCTCAAAGCTAAATCTATCATTCTGCAGCAGTTCTAATGACTCAACCTTACCTATTAGTTCTGTATCATAAATTTTTTTATCACTAAATGGGTAATAAGCACTTGCATTTGAGATTGCTAAATAATAACAAGCACCTATTAACACAATATTAGACAGCAAAAGAATATTTTTAAATATTTCTCCTAAAGTAAAATTTGTAAAATTAACAGCAGCATTAATTATTAATAAAAGCAAAGACGCAAAGGCAATATAAGTTAAACGGATGTTAAAGAAATAACCTACTAATATTCCTAGTATAAAAAACAAAACAAATTTTATTAAAGGATAATCTTTCAAGAATAAATATCCATTATTGCTTTTTTTATATGATACAACTTTTTTATTTTTTTTGATAAATATGCAGCATGTTTACCTGCAGTAATAGTTAATGCAGGATTAAGAGTATGACTTTTGGTAGAAAGATCTTCGAAATTGCCGTGGTCAGAACAAATAATTAACGTTAAGTTTGGTGGAAGATTATTAAGTAAAAAAAACAAAAAATCATCAAGGGTTTGAATTACATATTCAAATTCTGATGATATTCTACCATGTCCCAAGTGATCGGTTAGAAAGTATTCGAATAAAGTGAAATTATTTATTAATGCTAACTTTAACAAGCGTTGAGCAGCAGTTTTCGGCTTAATAATTGGGAGGTTGTAATTTAACTTTTCAACCCATCTCCTATTATCAATTTCTGCTGTTAAAGCTTTTCCCCTACGGACTTCAGTAACACCTTTAAGTTTAATGCCACTTAGTAAACAACTCAGCGAAGTAACGCTTAATCTTTTTTTCCCTTTATTTATATAATCAAAAAAAATTTTAGGGTAAGCATTAACAAAATCAGCTTTTAATTTTTTTTGAATAAAAGCCTTAAAAATATTTTTCTCTTTAATGACAGGAATTAAAGTTGAATAAGGGAAAGGACCGAAATGTTTGCCAATTAATTTAGGAGCGTTAACACCACAGAATATTGAAGTTTGTCCAGTACCACTTAACGGAATCCCAGGAACCCCAAGACAAGCATCTACAGGAAATATGAAAGCATTATTTTTTGAAATATGCTGTCTTTTTAAATGGGGAATTTCACCAAAGTAATCTTTAAGGAATTTAAAATGATATTTAAAAAAAGGGTTATTTTGAGAATTACTACTCCCAATACCAACACCGTCCAAAAAAATCATTAACACAGAATCCAAATTTATTTTCCTTTAGATTCTACCAAAATAGTAACTGGTCCATCATTAATTATTTTCACTTCCATCATTTCTCCAAAAATTCCAGTTTTAACTTTCTCTTCGCCCAAATTATTTTTTACTCTTTGGACGAATTTGAGATATAAATCATTTGCTTTTTTGGGCTCGGCTGCATCTACAAAACTTGGCCGATTACCCTTTGAAGCATCTGCATATAAAGTAAATTGAGAAATAATTAACACATCGCCATTAATATCTTTAACAGAAATGTTCATTTTTTGGTTGCCATCTTCAAAAATCCGAAGATTAGTACATTTATCAGCTAAAAAAATAGCATCACTTTCAGTGTCGTCTTCTTTTACTCCTAATAAAATAACCAAACCCTTTTTAATTTCTTGGTAATAATTATCTTTTTTAATTTTTACGGCTCCTTCTGAAACCCTTTGCACTAACGCCCTCATAACTTTTCTCCTGTTAATACTCTTTCTATTCCCAAATAATCTTTTTTAGTTTTTATATTCTTAAAATTATTCTCAATCATAATTTTTTTTACAAATTTTGCTTGTTCTTTGCCAACCTCAAAATATAATTTGCCATATTTATTTAATAGTTTTTGTGAAAGATTAGAAATAATTTTATAAAATCGAAAGCCATTCTCTTTATCAGTAACTGCATAAATTGGTTCATAGTCAGTTATTTCTTTTTGAAGCGTTTTATATTCGTTCAGCGGGATGTACGGCGGATTAGAAACAATTATATCATAGCTTGATTGAAGTTGAGAAATAGAGCCTTCTTTTGTTATATCTAATATTATAAACTGGATTAATTTATCAACAGAATTTAATTGGGCATTTTTTTTTGCGACTGTAATCGCATCTGTAGATATATCGACAGCTGTAATGTGAGAATTTGGTAAAAACTTAGCCAATGCAATTGCTATATTTCCGCTCCCAGTACCAATATCTAAAATTTTCTGTATTCCATTCGATTCATAATCATTTAAAATCGTTTCTACTAATATTTCAGTCTCCTGTCGTGGTATTAGAACATTTTTATTTATTAAAAAAGTTAGCCCGTAAAATTCTGTTTTACCAATAATATACTGCAGTGGTTCAAATTTGCCTCTTCTACGAATCCACTCTCGATATTTCGAAATTTCATTTTCTGTTAAAGGTTTATCGAAAGAAAGGTATAAATCCAACCGTTTACAATTTAGGATTTCCGCTAATAATAGTTCAGCGTTTATTCTAGGTGATTGAATGCCTTTATTTTTTAGATATTCAGCTGAAAGTTTTATTGATTCTAATACAGTAAGCATAAAGTCATTGAAAACTTCAAGGTAATTTAAAAAAATAAGGGGAAGGACAAAAATATTATTTTGCCTCCCCCTAATTGTGACAGTTATAAAACATTACTTACCGCTTTTATATGTCTGCAAAAGCCATTCAGCTACAGCCTTAGCTTCAGCTGGTTTTAGTCCTTGATTAGGCATTGCAGGATAATCTGGATTTTTCTTAACTGGGTTAAGTATAAACTTTATTAATTCATCTTCCTTACCTTCGTATTTAGGAAGCACAGAGTTATAAGGCGGACCTACCACCTTATGGTCAAAAGCATGGCATGCAATACATCTGCCGTTGTAAATGTCGGCACCATTTATTTTTGTCTCTACTGCACCTCCTAATAACTCCTTTTCTTTCTTTTCATATTTATTATAATTATCTGCAAGTCTTGCAAATTGCTCTTTAGTAGAGGTATCAAAAGCTAACTGGTCCTTAATTATTCCAAAAAGGAAAAAGAGAATTAGTAAATAAATTAAAGAGCTGCTGTAATTGAGCGTTCCTTTTTTAATCATAAAGTAAAAATAGTTTGCAATAATAAGTACTAAGAATAAAAGAATAACACTCACACCAAATACACCAAATGATAATGAATCCTTGGGTTTAATTAACACACCAGCAACTATAATTAATGGTAAGATTAGCGTGGAAATTAGTCCAATTGATAACAAAGTTTTCTTAGCATAATCGGAATACTCTTCATCTCTAATTTTCCTTTCAGAATTCGGCCGATAATGCAGGTAAATAAAATACCCTGAAGTTAGCAGTAAAGAGCCGGCAATAAACTGCAAGACAGAAATTATAGTTTTTAATGAAAAGACAACACTAAGTAAATCATTCGAGTTTCCCCAACTGCTTGAATCAATAGCAAGATTAACAGCACCTAAAAACAAATATATAGTAATAAATAAGAATATTAATCCGTACTTACCGGACTTTTTTATCAATCTTTCAGAATTAACTTTGTACTGTTTAACATCATCATATAAAGCATCATTTTCATTTGCTACTGCATTTCTTACATAATTAAAAATATCTTTTAAATGGAATGAATACTTATAAGTATAAATTAATATCACTCCAATTATGAAAAACAGTAAAGAGAGTAAAATAAATTCTGGTACTTTTAGTTGTGTTTGATGAAGTAATTGAGAGTAACAGAACATTGAACTTAATAACGGAATAAAACCTAAACCAAATGGAACTGACTTGTTAAATGTTACCAAGTCAATTAAATCTTTGGCAAAAAGAGAGAACTTATGATTATTTTCTTTCTGGGCTTTACGATTGAAATAAATTGATAAAATAGCAGAACCAAACAATAAACTGAAATATGATATAAATAAAATAAAAGTAAGTACTAATAAGTATTTTAGCAGAACCATATGTTCTGCTGATTGTGGTATGACTAATTTATCTAAGAATTCCATAAGGCAGCCATTATAATTCTTGTAAAAATAATTTATCTAATGATAAAGATAAAATAACCGCAAGTACGTAAAGGTTAATACTAATGAATGCATTTCTAAAAATTCTACGTTCGATATATCTTGATAGTATTCCTTTAGTTTTCCAAAGAAGTAAAATGCCCAACAAGCATAAAACAAATACTGTAATTTTATTAGCAGTAATTTCAATTGCAGGTATCAGAAGGCACCATGTAGAAAGCGCAGCAATCCAAACATAAGTTATTCTGCTAAGCTGTTGATTTGAGAATATCCTTGTAAGTGTAGGAAAGCCGGCCCTTTCATAATCATTACTATATATTAAAAGCAAAAGCCAAAAATGTGGTATTTGCCAAATAAAAAAGAAGAGAGCGAGTGCAATAATTTCGAAATCTAATGGACCGCCGCCTGCAGCTGTCCAGCCTATAACCGGTGGAATAGCACCAATCAAAGAACCTGGCACAACTGCAAGAGCATTCACTTTTTTTAACGGGGTATATATAAAATTATACCATATCAACGCTAACCAACCTAATAAAAGTGAAATAAAATTCGACGAGAAATATATTATTGCTGACCCAAATAATACGAGGATAAAAGCAAACAATAATGCTAATTGAGCAGAAATTTTGCCTGAAGGAATAGGACGCGATTTAGTTCTTAGCATTAAAGCATCAGTCTCTTTTTCTTGGTAATGATTTAATGCAGAAGAACCGCTGGCTAATAAAAATACACCCGTTGTCAATACGAGCAATTGTATGCTTAAATTTTTTGAATAAAATAAATAACCAATTGAAGTGGTAACTGCAACAAAGAAGGTAATACGTACTTTAGCTAATTCAAGAAGCACGTTTATATGTTTTTTTATTTTTTTCATTTCATTGTTTCTTAGCTAATGAAGCATTTCCCTTCTTATACCACAAATCAAATTTATCGCTGGGCATAACAACTAATTTCGTATACATATTCCAATGGTCCAAACCGCAATACTCAGCACATGCAATATCGAATGAACCAACTTCATCTGGAGTAAATACCATATAATTTTTCCTGCCGTAAATAACATCTTGTTTTATTCTAAACGCCGGAATATAGAGAGAGTGATTAACATCAACTGATTCAAGATTTAATTTAATGGGTTTGTTAACGGGAACATACAAAGTATCAGTCGTTACACCATTATCATACTTAAACTGCCATTGCCACTGTCGAGCTGTAACATCTACCACAAATGCTCCTTCTGGGACATATCGAAATTCCTTAAATCCCATATAACCAAAGTAAAACATCGAAAGGACTAAAATTGTTGGAATAACTATCCACACTGTTTCAAGTACAACATTACCATGTATATCTTGGGGTTTATGCCCTTTTTTTCTGTTGTACTTAAAGACAAAATAAATCATTGTTGATGTTATCCCGATTAAAAGTATAACAGCAACAGCAACAATATAAAACATTATAAAATCTACGTGAGCTGCATGACTCGATGGTCCAGAAAACATTTCTTTATCCTCAACGATAAATGACATCAAAAAAAGTTAATATAAAAATTACCAAAAGAGTAAATCCACTTAAAGACAAGAAGACTTTAAAGATTGGTTCATCATATTTTATATGCATAAATATGTTAATTACCAGTCCAGATTTAATAGCAGCTATTAAAAGTGCGACAAACAACGTAAAAGCTCCTAAATCAACCCCGGCAACAGTAACTGTTATTGATGTTAAAGCTAACAAGGAGATCCAAACTAAAATATAAGTACTATATCCTGAATGGCTCTTATGTTCTTTATTGTTTTGGTCCATTACTGCCTCAATGAATTAAATAAAATAAGGGGAATAAAAAAATCCATATTAAATCTACTAAGTGCCAGTATAAACCGGCATTTTCCAATTTTACATAGTTTTCGGGTGTAATTTTACCCTTTGCAATAAAAAAAAGCATAAAAGATAAAACTACCATACCAATAAGAACGTGAAGACCATGCAAGCCTGTCATTACATAATACAAACCATAAAAAATTATTTCACCGTTTTTCATGTTTAACAACTCTGGTGATTTAGGATATAAACCTTCAGCAATATGACCAGACCATTCAAAATATTTATTAATCATAAAAAACAAAGCAAGAGCAAGAGTGAAAAAAAGCATTACCATTGAAAGAAATTTATTGTTTTTCTGCATAGCAGCAATAGAAAGGGCTACTGTTAAACTGCTAGTTAGCAAAATTATTGTATTTAACGTGCCTATCCCAGTATTAAGGTCCATTGCAGCCAAACGAAATTGTTCATGATAATCGTATCTATAAACAGAATAAGCTAAAAATAGCCCGCCAAATAAAAGTACTTCGGTAAATAAGAAAAGCCACATACCCATTCTAGCACCAACATCGTCTCGGTGAACATGATGTAAATTAGCAGCAGCTTGCTGGCTATTTGTCATATTCCATCTCCTTCAATTGACTAAAATCGTAAGGTTCATGAGTGATAGTAGGAATTTCTTTAAAGTTTTCCATAGGTGGCGGTGAGGGTATATGCCATTCTAATGTTACTCCTCCCCATGGGTTGCTAGATGCTTTCGGACCCTTTTTCAATGCATACAAAAGATAACCTGTAATAAAAAATATAGTGCCTACTAAAATCCATGAGCCAATGGTAGATATTTCTTGAAGATGTGCAAATTTTGGTAAATAATCATAATATCTTCTTGGCATTCCCATGTATCCCATGATGAACTTTGGGAAATAGAGCATGTTGAACCCGATGAAAAAAGTAATCACAGAGATAGTAGCAAATTTTTTATTATACATTTTACCAAACATTTTGGGGAACCAATAATGCATTGCGCCGAAAAATATCGTGCCAGTTCCGCCGAACATCACATAATGAAAATGAGCAACTACAAAGTAAGTATCGGTCAAATGGACATCAGTTGCTAACGAACCAAGTACTAGACCCGAAAGTCCACCAATTGAAAAAAGGAAGATAAAATTCATCACCCAAAGAAATGGAACTTGCGGGTCAATAGACCCTTTATACATTGTAGCAACCCAATTGAAAATTTTAACGCCGCTCGGCAAAGCAACAATAAATGTAAGTAAAGAAAAAATCCATGCAGCGGTATCGCTCATACCACTTACAAACATATGGTGTGCCCAAACCAAATAGCCCACAAAAGCAATAGCTAAACTAGACATAGCAATTGGTACATAACCAAAAATTGTCCTTCTGCAAAAAGTTGTTATTATTTCTGATACTACTCCCATAGCAGGCAATATCATTATATACACTGCAGGATGTGAATAAATCCAAAACATATGTTGGTACAGAATTGGGTCACCGCCTAATGCCGGGTCAAAAATTCCAACTCCAAATGTTCTTTCTATAACCACTAATAAAATAGTAATTCCAACTACAGGTGTAGCAATAATTTGAATCCATGCTGTAGCGTAAGTAGCCCAGACAAATAAAGGCATTTTGAACCAACTCATTCCTGGAGCCCTTAATCTATGCACTGTTGTTACAAAATTTATCCCGGTTAAAATTGAAGACAGACCAAGTATAAATGCCGCAAACAGTGCCAAGGAAACATTTGTGCCCGTCCTTACACTATATGGAATGTAAAAAGTCCAGCCAGTATCGATAGGTCCACCAGGTAAAAACAATGAGACTAAAACTAAAATAGCACCAGTTACATAAATATAATACGATAATAGATTTAATCTTGGGAAGGCAACATCTCTTGCCCCTATTTGAATAGGCAAGAAGAAGTTTCCAAATATTGCAGGTAACCCAGGAATTATGAACAAGAATATCATGATTACACCGTGAAGTGTAAACAAAGTATTGTAAGTCTGTGCACCCATTATTGTTCTTCCCGGGGTTAGCAGTTCTAAGCGCATTAACAGACCAATAGTTGCACCCACTAAAAAGAAAAACGCAATCGTAACTAAATACATTATTCCAATTCTTTTATGGTCTGTTGTTAATAACCAAGATAAAATACCGCTATGCTCGTTGGTGGAAACTTCATAAAAGCTTTTTTCTGCAATAGCGATAGTTCCATTAGCCATTTATTTACAACTCCTTTTCTTCTTTTTTTAATTTTCTTTTTTTTATTGTAAGAATGCCAACAAATATTCCTACTGCAATTAACATGATTGAACCAGCAATTCGTGTAGCATTTAATGAATATCTCCTGCCCGCAGGGTCGTAGCTAAAACAAAATTGTAAAACTTTTGCAATTGTAGGATTAGTTTGACCTGCACCAGCTTCTATTAAAGCCATTTTTAAATCAAAAGGATTAAAATCTATTCCATAGCTGTATCTACAAATTTTCCCCTTAGGGGAAATAGCTATTACTGTTCCAGCATGTACAAAATTTTTTTCATTTGGTTTAAAATAAAAACCTGCAGCATCAGTAACTTTTTTTATACTAATACTATCACCAGTTAAAAAAATCCAATCGCTGTCCGCAAATTGTCTTTTAATAATGTGTAAATAATTAGGTTTCCATTTAGAAGAAATTTTTGGGTTTTCATGATGATCAAAGCTCAATGAAATAACCTTAAACTCTTTACCTGGGACCATTTCTATTTTATCTACAGCTTCGGCAAGATTTGCTTGTAACGGGCTGCAAATACCAGGGCATTGATAATAAACGAGCGCTAACAACGTAGGTTTATTCAATACTTTTCCTAAGGTTACTGTATCACCTTCAGATGTAACAAACTTTGCATCCAAAGGCAAAAAATTACCCAGCTTTTCATCAATACCAATTTCAACATGACTTTTTTGAGCAAATAGGCAAAATTTGTAATGGGAAATTATTATCAGCAAATACAAAGCTATTTTATTAAAACCACTCATCTTATTTTCACACAAAAAAATTTAACTTGTAATTTTAACTAAGAATTCAAACAATTTCCTTAGCTTTTCAGAATCTAATTGAACAATTAGCGGAGAGAAACCTAAATCATTTGGTTCAGATGAAACAGTTGTTACAAACTGTTGAAAATTCTTCCCTAAATCTGCCTTCAAAAATGATACAAAAACTCTTTTTTTATCAAGTGCAAACTTATTGACCAATAATGCACCTTCATTTTGTGGGCTATCAGACATTTCTTTAATTGCTTGTTCTGCTTTGAGCAATAAATCTTTATTCTCATTAGAAATTTTTTCTATTGCAACTTCTACTGGAATATTATTGGGTTCTACAATTCCTTTAGATAATTTATATGTATTGTCTAAGTCGACAACTTCTTCTTTAGTAATTTTAGGAAAATCTGCAAGTGTTCTTATGTATTGAATTATTGCAATTCTATCTTTTGGTGACAAATATTCATAAGCCACCATACCGCTGTTAGGAATTCCTTCTTGTAAAGTTTTGTACATATCATTAAACTTTCTTCCGTTCACCCATCCATCAGCAGAATGAAAATTTCTTGGCTTGGGATTTAATGCCGCTCCAGCAGGTCCATCTCCCTTGCCTTCCGTGCCATGGCAGGAAGCACATGTAGTCTCAAATAATTTTTTACCTTGTGAAATCAAATCGCTTGTCGGGTTTTCAATTAAATTTAGATCAACAGCGGGCATAACCCCACCTTTTTTGAAAGGTATTTCTTTAATTACTCCGCTGCTATCAGGTAAAATAACAGGCTGTTCATTAAAAGAAATCTGAGTTAAGTTTTTTACATAAAAAATACCTAAGATTAACAGCACGATTATGAAATAAGGGTAGACCCAGCCAAATAATCTTATTGGAGTTTTTATTAATTCTTTGAAATTTATTTCATCTTCTATTTTTCTTTTCTGGTTCATATTTTTCCCAAACTATAATTTAAAATCAATCCCTCTTTTTAATTTAGGGTCGCCAATTGGGACAAGGTTTATCTTTTTAGAAATCAAAACAAAAAGCATTATTAATAAGCCAAGAGTAAATAATGGAAATCCAATTTCAATCCATCCAAAGATTATTCCTTCTTTACTAAAAGTAGGAATAATCATCCAATAAAGATCATAAATATGAGCGAAGAGTATCCATATTGAGATAAACAATAATCTTTTTGGGTCCATTTTCGAGGGTTGCGATAACAAAGCAAAATATGGCACTACAAAGTGAACAAAGATTAATCCTATTGAAACAAATTTCCAATTACCCTCCCATCTTTGCAAAAACCAGAAAGTTTCTTCAGGTAAATTTGCATACCAAATCAATAAAAATTGGGAAAAAGCTATATAAGCCCAGAAATTAATGAAAGCAAACATTAACGCACCAAGGCTATAGTAATGGTCGCCACCTAATCCATCGACAAAGTAACCCTTTTCGTTTAGCAAAACAATAATTATTGTACTAGCAGCTAAAGCGCACAAGACCGTACCAGCAAAATAATAAACTCCAAAAATAGTTGAATACCAATGGGGCGCTAAACTCATCAGCCAATCAAAAGAGCTAAATGAAAGGCTAAAAGCAAATATTGGCAAAAATACCGCTGAAATAATGATATTCTTTTTTGTTAATAATTGTTCTTTAGTGAAATCCTGCTTTACTGAATTTTTGAATAAAAGTATAAAGAAGAAAATCCAAACAGCAAAAAAAGCAATTGACCTTAGAATAAAAAAGGTAGTATTTAAATACGGGGCTTTTGCCTCCATTAAAACATCATTTTTAAATGCTTGAGGATGAGTCCATTCAAAAACATTATGCAAATTAAAAAATAATGGAACAGCAAAAATAGGAACTATCACTAAAGCGAAGGAAAGAATTTCTGGCACTCGTCTAAATGGTGTACTCCATACCGCGCCGGCTACATATTCAATAGCTATCAAAAATAGAGAACCAGCTCCAAGACTAATAAGAAATGTAAGCAAAATGATATTATTGAAAGCAGTTCTTACAGGATTAACAATGTATCCAAATATTATAATTACCAGTCCAACAAGAAATAATGTTAAACCTACTATATTAAGTTTTTTTGGCAGTTCTTTTTTATGATATTCTAATGTGAAGGAATTATTCATTTTAAGTCAGACTCCTTAGCATTTAGAGATCTTTGTAACGCTCTTATATATAAAATTACAGCCCATCTTTCCTCAGGGGTTAATTGTGTAGCGTAAGAAGGCATTATATTTTGTCCTTCAGTAATTACATAAAATATTCTGCCGTCGGACCAATTCCTCACCTTTTCAGAATGTAAACTTGGTGGATTTGGGAATTGTCCTTGCAATCTGCTGTCGCCTTCTGCATGATAACCATGACATGGACTGCAGTATATATTAAATTTTTGCTCACCTAACTTTAAATTTTCTACTGAAGGTAATAAAGGATTTACCAAATCTTTAGCTGCTTCATCTGGATTGTTTTTATATAAGAATGGTATTTGCCCGCGTGCAACAGTACCATTCACTGGTTGCCTCATGCCAAAACCGTCAGCAAATATTTTACTTGGCTGTTGCGGTATTACCTTCGCTTGTTCATCCATCCAATTAAAAGGAACCATGTACATTAGTTTATTTAATGTGAAGTAAGTTGTAGCACTTGTGAACAAAGCTACAAGGACTAAAAAGCCGACAAATTTTGGTTCAAGTAGTACATGCTTATAATTTATTTCTTCTTCATTAAAGTATATTGGTGTAATATCAGAGGCATTTAAGGACTTCAGTAAAGATTTAACTTCTTCTTCGTTAAACAAAGGGTCATCTGCTTGAATGCTGACCCCATACTTATCAGAAGAAACTTTCTTCATATAATCTGTTGCATGCAAAGGATGGCTATTGTTAGGCAATTTAAAAAAGATAAACAGCATTACAAGAACTGTAATAACAGAAGCTGAGAGTACAGTTATTTCAAAAGTTATTGGAATATAGGCTGGAAAAGAGAAAAATGGTTTGCCACCAATAACAAGTTTATAATCAATAGCAGCCATCCAAAACAAAGTTAATATAGCAGAAATTGCACCCGACAAACCTAAGACTAAGGAGACATATCCAATCTTAGATGGCTTCAATTTCATTGCTTTCTCCATACCATGTAACGGGTATGGAGTATGGATATCGTAATTCTTAAAACCTTTCTCAGCAATTTTTTTAGCTGCATGAATAATTTCATTTGGAGTATTAAAAATTCCAGTGTAACTATATAATCTTTTTTCGTTCATTACTAATCAGCCTCATGGGAAGGTTGTGAACCATCTATTACTGCTTTTACCTCAGCAATTGAAACAACAGGCAAAGCTTTTGTAAATAATAAAATCCAAGTAAAGAAAAAGCCAAAGCTTCCAAGTAAAATTCCTAAATCTACTAAAGTAGGTTTATAATAAGCCCAACTTGAAGGCAAGAAATCTCTTGAAAGAGAAGTTATAACAATTACAAATCGTTCAAACCACATCCCAACGTTAACAAGAACAGCAATTACAAACATTGCAGGGATGTTTCTTCTAATCTTTCTAATCCAAAATAATTGCGGGAAAATCACATTGCAGCTAAACATAATCCAATAAGCCCACATGTAAGGACCAAAAGCTCTATTAATAAAAGTAAAAGTTTCTGTAGGGACTCCACTATACCAAGCAATAAAAAATTCCATTATATAAGCATAGCCGACCATAGAACCAGTAACAAGCATTATTTTATTCATTTTTTCCAGGGTATCAACAGTAATTATATGTTCATAATTGAAAATTTTTCTCACAAAGATTAAAACATTTTGTACCATAGCAAATCCAGAGAAAACAGCTCCAGCCACAAAGTAAGGCGGGAAAATAGTAGAATGCCAGCCAGGCAAAATTGATACAGCAAAGTCAAAGCTAACTATTGTGTGTACTGAAAGCACAAGAGGAGTTGCAAAACCAGCTAAAATTAAGTAAACTCTTTCGTAATGCTGCCAATGTCTATTTGAAAATCTCCACCCCAAACTAAAAATTGAATAAACAATTTTCTTAATTTTTGTCTTAGCCCTTTCACGTAATACTGCTAAATCCGGAATTAAACCAACATACCAAAAAACTAAAGAAACAGTAAAGTAAGTAGATACTGCAAATACGTCCCACAATAAAGGTGATATAAAATTAGGCCATAGTGAATGTTGATTTGGATAAGGGAATAAGTATCCGGCTAACCATGGTCTGCCAACGTGAATCAATGGGAAAAGACCAGCTGTCATAACTGCAAAAATTGTCATTCCTTCAGCAAAGCGGGCTATTCCCGTTCTCCATTTTTGCCGCAATAAAAATAATATTGCAGAAATAAGAGTTCCGGCATGACCAATTCCAACCCAAAAAACAAAATTAATTATTGCAAATCCCCAACCAACCGGATTATTATTGCCCCACAAACCTATTCCATAATAAAATGTGAAGGCTAAACAGATGACACCTGTAATAAGCATAGTTAGGGTAATAGAAAGAGCAATGTAAAACTTTTTATCTGGCTTTGAATCTAATGGTTTAGAAATCAGCTCATCTATTGAACGTAACGGGGGACGTCCTTCAATTACTGATAATTCTTGTGAATAGTCTACTACACTCACTATACTTCCTCCGAATGAGTATTTCTTAATTTTGCTATGTAAGTAACATTTGGTTTTATGTTAAGCTCTTCTAAAACATAATAAGCTAAGTCATGCTTTCTGTATTTACTTACTACAGAGTTTGGGTCGTTCATATCACCAAATACTATTGCATTAGCAGGGCATGCAGACTGACATGCAGTCTGAACATCACTTCCTTTTAATTCTCTATTTTCTTTAATAGCATTTTGTCTTGCTTCCATTATTCTCTGAATACAAAAAGTACATTTTTCCATAACGCCACGCGAGCGTACAGTAACTTCGGGATTGTTAACTAAGGCAGTTAAGTCATTTTCGTAATAAGCATTTGCAAAATGGTCTCTAAAGTTAAAGAAATTAAATCTTCTTACTTTATATGGACAGTTATTCAAACAATACCTTGTACCAACGCATCTGTTATATACCATTTGGTTCAGTCCGTCTGGGCTATGGTTTGTTGCGCTAACTGGACAAACATTTTCGCAGGGTGCGTTATCACATTGTTGACAAAGCATTGGTTGAGTACTAACAATTGGGTCATCTGGAGTGCCTGAATAATATCTATCAATTCTCATCCATTGCATTTCACGTCCTACTGCAACCTGGTCTTTACCTACGACAGGAATATTATTTTCGACATTACAAGAAGCAACACAAGCCGAACAGCTAGTACATTTATTTAAATCAATTGCCATTGCCCATTTTAATCCATTATAAACAACCACTGGATTAGTTATGCTTTCCAGTTCAACTTTTTCTTTATGCAGAAATTCTGGCTCTTTCTGATATTTTAATACAGTACCTTCTCGAATAATTTTTCTTCTAAGGTGAATATCTTTGAGAAACTTATCATCCAGTGAATGATGTTCTTGTGTGGAGACCAACTCATAATTTCCACCTGCTGAAGTTACTTTTGCATTATTAAACAAGTAAGGTGAATGTTCAAAGTTTTTGCTCATTAAAACTATACCATTAAAACCAACGTTCTTGCCAGCTTCACCAACTACTGTTCTTCCATATCCTAACTCTATATACACAAATTTGTCTGCACATCCTGGTTGGATCATTGCGGGAATTTTTAGCTTTCTTCCATCAACAACAACTTCTAAGAAATCACCATCACCTACTGCTAAATGCTTTGCAGTATCAGGTGAAATCATAGCATAATTATCCCAAGTAACTTTAGTTACCGGGTGAGGCAATTCCAAGAGCCATCCATTATTTGAAAATCTTCCATCACCTAGAAAATAACTTTCACCCAATTGAACAGTGTAATCGTTGCTTTCAGTAACAGTATAATTAAAATCTGAAAAAACTGAGTAGTTAAATTTATTTGGTTTATTAATGTTAAAAGTTAGTTCAACAAAACCAGCCTGTAACGAAGCATACCAAAAAGCTTCGAAGTTTACACCCGTGTTCTTTCTGTTATAAACAAACTCCTTAAAACTATTCATTAAATATTTATGATAAATGTCATCAGTGTAATTGATTGGCTCGCTAACCCAGTTCAACAAAACAGCTTCTTTTTGACGAGTATTAAAAATTGGAGCTATAACAGGCTGCTGCAGGCTATAAATACCCTCTCTTGTGTAATAGTCACCCCAGCTTTCAAGATAATTATTAATTGGTAGAACGTATTTACTTAAATCTGCTGTTTCATTTTCTTGCTCTGTCAACGTAATTACTGTGCTAACTCTTTTCAATGCATCTTGATAATGTAAATCTGCCGGCAAATGATAGACTGGATTAGTATCAAAGTGAATTACAACGCTAACTTTTCCTTGATTAATAGAATTAATCAAGTTAGAAAAATCGGTTAGTGAATTTTGTTTTACATCTACGATGGGATTATCGTAGTCGTAAATATCTTTTGCATTTAATAATTCATTTAATAGGTTGACAACAATATGTACTTTCTCCGGCAATGTGTTCCCGGCTACTACAATTGCTTTTCCTTTAAAAGAAAATAAATCATCAATAAGATGTTTTATTTTCTTTTCATCAACTTTATTTTTCTTAGCAAAAGAAAAAATATCGAAGCTGTTCAAATGCGAAAGTACTTCCGAAGGAATGTTGAAGTCACCAGCACCTTTTTTAATAAATTCATTTAATAAACTCATTGCAAATTCGAACTGCTGGTCTGGTTTTATCCTCAATCTATAATCTGCCATCATTCCAGTAGCTGACATTCTGCCTTCGGCAACATATAATCTTGTGTAATTTACATCATTTACAAACTCACGATTGGATGAATACTTCCGCATATTTTCAATGAAATTATCTTCATTAACCAAAAAATCGTTATCGAGACTTAAAATCAATTTAGCTTTATCATATTTAATTGAGGGCATTATTCTTGTCGAGTAGCATTTTTCCCACGCATTAACTTTTGACAAATTATTTATTAAAGAATAAAAATAAAATTTAGTTGTAGGGTACTTTTTCTTAAAGTCTTCGAATAGTTTTTGTAATGTGGGTGAATAATTAGGTTGAGCTATTATTGAGATTTCTTTTTGGTCAGCGACAGCAGTTTTTAATGCTTGAACAATTTCAGTATCGATTTTCGACCAGTTTGATTTCCTTTTCAGAATCATTGGGTCAGATACTCTATCTGGGTCATAAAGATTCAATATACTTGCTTGACCTTTCGCACAAATTTTACCTTGATTAATTGGATGGTCTGGATTGCCGTCTAATTTTATTGGTCTGCCTTCACGAGTTTTTATTAAAATACCGCAAGCATTTGGGCATGCATTACAAGTAGAGGCGTAATAATTTGCAGTGCCAGGTAAAACATTTTCAGGTCTATTATTATATGGAATTATTTCACCTTTATCACGATAGTTAGAGCAAGCAGTTGCTGCAAAGGCAGCAGAGGCTGTTAATAATGCAACGAACTTCCTTCTTGAAATGCTGTTCATTTCCGAAGGATTAAATTCATCTGTTACGCCGCTTGCAAATTCATTTGATTTTAACTCTAAAACTTTTGGGTCATCATAGTAATCGCGTAAACTTTTCCAAAACTCTTTATTTTTATTCTTCATCTTAAACCTTTTTATTTCTCATTACAGCATTTGGGTGAATATTAATCTTTATTTTACTTGTTTTGTTTTTCATTAAAGGATTACTTTTTTTGCTAAAAATTTTGATTGGCAAAAAAGAGAGCAACAATGTAGTTAATGAACCAATCACTAAAGAAATTAAAAATTTTTTTCGTGAAATAATTTTGTTTTCATCCATAACTTTTCTCTTATCTATGACAAGCAAAACAATTTTCAGGACCTTTTTTTACATTAGTTAAGTAAGGTAAAAATTTTTGTGGCTCACGATGGCAATCTAAACAAGCTGTCATTGTAAAACTTTTTACCTGCTTAATCACATCCATAGCTTTAACATTGCCGTGACAAGTTTCGCATTGGATTCCCTTATTAACATGAACGCTATGATTAAAATAAGCATACTCAGGTACTTTATGCACTCTTTTCCACGGAATTGGTTTACCTTCCTTATAATAAGTAGTCAGCTTTATAATTTCCGGTCTATCTTTTCTAGCAATTGTATGACAGTTCATGCAAATATTTACTGATGGAACTAAAGCTGCCCTTCCTTTAGTAACACCTGTATGACAGTATTGGCAATCAATCGACATTGTACCGGCGTGGAGTTTATGTGAAAATTGAATTGGTTGAACTGGTGCATAACCAACGCTGTCTCTTTCTGCACGCGAAATGTAAAATGTAAGCATAAATGAAATTACAATTACAAACAAAGTTAATGGAAGGCGAATTTTAAGAGCGTAATCTAGAACCGTATTTTTCATTATCAATATTAAATACTTTTCTTTACGTGTTGTTATGTTTTTTCTTAATTCCCACTTATCAAAGTCTTGATTTGTAGGTTTTATTTAAGATATGATATACAATTTTTGTTTGTCAAAAATAAAAAAAGAATTTTTAATTCCAAAAAAATGTCTACAAAAAATGGAATGAAATATTTAGCAGTGTAAAAGAATTACTAAACAAAATTAATTTTTTCTAGTAACAATAAATTCCACTAAATCTTTCAAAGAATTTTTGTAAATGCTATCTTGAAAAATTTCTAAGTGAGATAAGGCTTTGGCAGCAAATTGATTAGCAATTTCATTTGCATAATCAATACCACCCATTTCTTTTACAAATTCTATAACATACTTTATATCGTTAGCAGATTTACCATTTTTAATTATCCTAACAATTTTTTTTGCATCAGCTTCGGATGAGTTTTTCAAAGAATAAATTAAAGGAAGGGTTACTTTTTTTTCCTTTATATCTCCGCCTAAAGGTTTGCCCAAAATACTTTTTTTGCCAATATAATCTAAAATATCATCTCTTATTTGAAAAGCCATACCTAAACTTTCACCAAAATTTTTCATCGCTTCAATTTTTTCAATGTTGGATGTTACAGCTCTGGCACCAATTTCGCAGCAAGTGGACAACAAAGAAGCCGTCTTGTCAGAAATTATTTTAAAATATGTTTCTTCATCGTTAGCAAAATTACGAGTCATTTTAATCTGGAGTAATTCACCTTCCGACATTCTTTTGACGGTATTGGTAATAACTTTCAAAAAGTCAAAGTCGTTACCTTCCACAGCTATCATAAGTCCACGAGCCAACAAATAGTCCCCCATCAAAACAGCTACTTTATTTTTCCATACAGCATTAATAGAAGGGAACCCGCGCCTTGTTTCAGCATTGTCTACAACGTCGTCGTGAACTAATGTTGCAGTATGAAGAAGTTCAACTAATATTGCCCCTCGGTAAGTTCTATCTGTTATATCACCAGCAATTTTACTGGACAAAATAACCAACAGCGGTCTAATCTTTTTGCCCTTTTGCTTTAAGATATATCTTGTAACTAAATCTAATAATCCAACCTTAGATCTCAACGATTCTTTAAATATTTCATTGAAACGCTTGAGGTAGTTGTCGATGGATTGACTAATTTGGGAAAGTGACTTATTACTCACTCTTCTTTTGCGAAATTTTTGCAACGAATATACTTATTTCATATAAGAAAACCAATGGAACTGCAAGTATTATTTGGGAGACAGGGTCAGTTCCTGGAGTTAAAATAGCAGCTAATATCATAATTGTCACTATTGCATGTCGACGGTATTTTTTCATCAAGCCTGCATTAATAATTCCAATTTTTGACAGAAAAAAAGACAACATTGGCAGTTCAAAGACAAGTCCTGCACCCAATATTACGCTTAAAATAATCGAGAAGTATTCATCAATAGCAAAATTATTTTCGATGTTTGCCGAACCAAATTGAGCAGCAAATTTTAGTGTAAGAGGAAGCATAACAAAATATGCAAATACAACACCGCTAAAAAAACAAAAAGTAGTAAAGGCAACAATTGAAGTAATATATTTTTTTTCATTGGCGCGAAGTGCTGGAGAAATAAATTTCCACATTTGGTAGAAAAAATTTGGAATGCTTAAAATAAAGCCAACTATAATGGCAACTTGGAAATAAAGAAATAATTGTCCAAAAGGTTTGAGATTTTGTAAATGTATATTAGCTTGTTTAGCCGGGCGAAGCAAAATTCCATCAATTAAATAGTCTACAAAAATCCATGCTATTATGGTACCAATAACAATTCCAATTAGGGAATAAATAATACGCCACCTAAGTTCTTCAAGGTGTTCGAGGAAAGACATTTCTGCTTCATCAGAAGCAGGCTTATCAGTTTTTCTTTTTTTTAGAAATAACACAATGGTCGTTAATTTTGAGAAAGTTCAGGATAAAGTGGGAAATTCTTACATAAAGCTTTTACATCCGCTCGAATTGATTTTAACATTTCTTTATTTTCAGCATTGCTTAATGCCTTATCGATAAAATTAGCAATTAATTTCATCTCATCTTCTTTCATGCCACGAGTTGTTAGAGCTGGCGTACCAATTCTAATTCCGCTAGTGACAAAAGGACTTTTAGTATCAAAAGGAATCATATTTTTATTAACAGTTATACCAGCTTCACCAAGTGTATTTTCTGCTTTTTTCCCACTTATGTTTTTATTTGTTAAGTCAACAAGCATAAGGTGGTTATCTGTGCCGCCTGAAATTACATCGTAACCTAAGCTCATAAGTTCTTTTGCAAGAGTTTTAGCATTCTTAATAATTTGCCTCGAATAATCAGCAAAAGAATCTTGTAATGCCTCACCGAATGCAACAGCTTTAGCCATTATGATGTGCATTAAGGGCCCGCCTTGAATTCCTGGCATAACCATTGAATCAAAAACTTCTGACATTAATTTTAACCTATCTCCTTTTGGAGTTTTTATACCCATAGGGTTTTCTTTATCTTTACCTATTAAGATAACACCGCCTCTAGGACCGCGTAACGTTTTATGTGTAGTAGAAGTTACAACATCGCAATATTCAAGTGGATTATTTAAGAGACCTTTAGCAATCAATCCTGCTGGATGCGCCATATCACACATTAAAAAGGCACCGACTTTATCAGCAATTTCTCTAAACTTTTTATAATCCCAATCTCTTGAATAGGCACTAGCACCAGTAACAATTAACTTCGGTTTTTCTTTCTTAGCTAAATCCTCAATAATATTATAATCCAAAAGTTTCGTTTCTTTATTAAGAGTATAGCCAACCGAACGATAAATTTGTCCAGAAAAATTAACTGGTGAACCATGAGTCAAATGCCCGCCATGATCCAGACTAAGACCTAAAATAGTATCACCAGGTTTAAGAAGAGACATGTAAACAGCCATATTGGCTTGAGAGCCACTATGCGGCTGAACATTAACATATTCAGCATTAAATAATTTTTTTAATCTTTCTCTTGCCAATTCTTCTGCCATATCAACAAACTCACAGCCGCCGTAATATCTTTTACCAGGATAGCCTTCAGCATATTTGTTTGTTAATACAGATCCAGCTGCGCTTAAAACAGCTAAGCTAACAAAATTTTCGGATGCTATTAATTCTAAATTATTAGCTTGGCGATCAATTTCTAATTGTACAATCTTTAGAATTTCTAAATCAGAATTAAGATAATTCAGCATATATTTTAAATAATGTTATAAAATTTCTATTTAAGGAACTATCACTGATCTTTGAATCCAAGAGTAACATGGACCTTCAATCTTTATTGTATCGCCACTCTTAAGCTGTCTAAAGAAATAATCTTCTTTAGTAGGAATAGAATTAGCCAATGCTTTTACTCTTTCAGCTGCTTGCGAAGCAAACGGTCCATTTAAACTGGCTGCTTTTTTGTAAGTATTAACAGCTAATAAATAAACACATTTTGCCATAAAATCGAAATCACATGCTCTTGCTGCCTGTTCGTATAGCTGTGCTTCAATTACGTAAGGGTAATCCCAGTCTGGACTAATATTCATTGCTTTTTGCAAGTAAGTTCTAGCAACCGCAAGCTGGTCTATTTTCTTATATACAAGAGCTATATTAACATAGTTATCTCGATTATCCGGCTGGAGTTCTATTAAGGTTTTATAAGCTTGCAAAGCTTTATCATTCATATCCAGTTTATCGTAAGTATTAGCAAGCTGTTTCCAATAATTAATTACTTTAGGAGCTTTAGACACTAAGAACTCAAGTGGTTCTAAGGCTTTATTAAGTTCCTTTGCCTGCAAACAAATTGATGCGTATTTCCAGGCTTTTTCTAAATTATTTTTATCTAAATCCCATGCCTTCTTGGTAATATCAACTAACTGCTCAATATTTTCGGCGAGGCCTTCAATTCTTTGTACCCACAATTCATTATTAGGCTCAAGTTCGGAGAGTTTAGAATACAATTCTAATGCTTTCAATTTATAATCGTTTTCGTCAGTAGCATTTTTAGCATAAAGTAATCCAAGCTGGTCTTTATAAAATGAAGGTAATGTCGAATCTTTTTTAATTGCCTCCTCGTAAGTAGCTATTACCTTAGCAGGATTTTCATTTTCCCAATTCCCCATTACAAAAGCTTTCTTAGCAAGATAATATCCTGCACTTACAGAATCATATTTTATCGCCTTATCATACAAATAAAGTAAAGTATCTGCTATTTTCTTTTTGGCTGCCTCATCAATTTTAGTACTATCATGAATATACCAAAGTGCCTCTTCCATTTTAGGGAATAATTTATATTTCACAAAATTTGTCGGGTCTGTATTAATTACTTTCCACCCGTAAGGAATAGCACTAGCATAATCTTTGTTTTTTTGATATTCATAAAATAAACTAAAGTCAGCCATTAATTGTTGATTGCTTACATTGTTTTGAGCAACAATTAAATTGTTTGACAAAAATGATAATATTAGGTAAGAAAAAATCACAAAAATTTTAATTGTTCCTTTCAATTTTGAAGTTCCTTATAATGTTATTATCTATTTAATCGTATGAACCAAAGTTCTCCGAAGTTGAAAGTTAATGAAAATCTGTAAATATTTTCACTTAATAAGTTATTTTCGGTCGTACCTCTTTTGCCAAACTGAAACGCAAAATCTATTGTATTCTCAAAACCAATTGGGGCAGAAAAACCAAAATATATTGATGTTTCATTGATATTTGCTCCATAAAAAGTATATTGTGTTTGTTCATAGCTTAGACCTCCTCTAACTGATACCTGTTCCCAAAAGCTATTATACTTTGTCGGGTCCTTTTTGTATTCTAATCCTATACTAAATCTGTTTAAATCTTTATAGAAGTTGGAAGTTTTATTCTGAAATTTATATTTAGACCAAGGTTGGTAGAAATAGTCTAAAATTATCAGGTAAGAATCTTTGAACTTAAGACTTGCCCCTATGCCAAGTCTTTCGGGAATATGAGTTTGACCATAACCATCGTCATAAGATAATGCAGTAGCCGAATTGATTGTAGTAGAGCTGGTGGAAACAGTATCAGTTGGGATATTGACTGAATTACTATAGCTGAACCCAAATCTTAAATCAGTAATTGCGTTAATTCCTACTAAATGGGAAAGATTACCGGTTAACAGACCAAAAGTAAAACCCACGCCAGTGAATATATAATCTTTGTTAAAGTAAGCATTACGAAACGAGGAAGTTGATTGAAACTCCGCATTAGATTGATGCTGAATTTTCCCCGTGTAATATTCAAAGCTTGAGCCAATAGCAATATCAAAAGGCAGTTTATATGATAAACCAAAATACACTTTTGAAAGTCCACCAGTACCTTTGTATGTTACTTTATAAGGATCGACTAAAGAACTTGAGTCGTTTTCTGTTATTTCATAGTTTACTCGCGAGTATGGTTCCATTCCCATCACTAGACTAATTCCATAATCTTTATCAATTGGGATTCCAAATTTAAATCCAGAAAAATAAACTTGATTGTAAAAAACATTTGTCGAATTGTTGCTAATTGCAAAACCGTTAATATCTAAGCCAGTTTCAATTCTTGTCATTCTCATTTGATAAAAACTTGCTGGATTAAAACTATTGACATAATCAAAGTCAGCTAAAGCAATTCCGCCTTCACCAAATGCAAGTCGACGAGCAGTTAATGAAAACTTCAAATCACCAATACCGTATCTTGTATAAATTGAGCCGCCGCCAGCAATTAAGTCCGATGAAAAAATAGAAAAACCCAGCACAAAAAATAAAGTTATGTAAATGTTTTTCTTCATCTAAGGTCTAGTTTTTTTGTGAATAAGTAATTATAAGTCGCGGTCTTTTATTTGTTTCAGCATAGTTACTCCCGTAAATTACAAGTCGTGAGGCTGAGCCTAATTCATCACCCATAGTCAATCTCAGTCCAAAATTGTTTCCATTATTAAGCCAGCTTTGAATAAAAAAAGTAACATCGCCCGAATAAATATTACCACTTCGCTTAAGGTTAATTGGGAAAAGACTATCGCTTGTCAATTTTGTTTTTAGGCTATCGGCATATCTAACAGCTGCGACAACCGAATCATTAAAAATAGTGCTTAACATTGATTTAGATTCATCCATTGTTAATTCCAAAACTGCTTTATTAATTACCGCGCCTTTTTTTAGCTTAGATAAATCAAAAAATAATCGCCCTCTTAAGCCATAGCCAGCCTGCAAATAAATTTCGTCGTTACTGTATGGCATATTACTTAAAACAACATGTTTATTTTGAGATGGCAAGATGTAAAGTGTATCAAGCCATTCATTTGGTTTTTCAAGAACAAAATAAATAGTTGGTTCAGTTGTATCTGGATTTGGAGAAGCGCCTTGAAACCCTAAAATTTGTTTCGTGTCTGGCGTTGGCACAAAATACAATCCATAATTAACAGTACTTATTGTAGAATCAAGGTACTGAATCCATTCATCTATTAAATTTGTTCCTAAATTAATGCGTAAAGTAGTATCGGTTATAACTAAATTAGAGGCAGCATTTGAATTATCATGCTGAAATGTAGCTAAGCTATCCTCATTAAATCCTAAGCCCCAATTTTGTCTTATTTGATAAACAAAAAAATTAAAGTTAGAGCTTTTACTGCCAAGTCTGTAAAGAGGCTTTAACTTAAGCCATGCCTCTTTTACTCTAATTTGATTTGCCTTGTAATAGCTTTTCAATGAATCTGGCAATGTTGGGAAATATTTTGCCAAGAGTCTTGACTCAGCATAGTCAGTCTTACCAAGCAAAACTACACTTGAACCTGCAAGATTTAGTGAATCTTTGTAAAATGAAGACTGCTGAACTAATGAATCTTTGTTTGAATCTAACACTTGAAAAGTAACATTATCTTCGTTAGGCAGTAGGTTACTTCCTATGGAAGTTGGATTATCACTGCAGGCAAAGAATGCAATCCCTATCACAATTATAATAAAAATCGCAAGAAAACTTTTTATCAATTAATTTCCTCCGGAAAAGTCAGAAATTATATAGTCAGTAGCATTATAAAAATTATCAGCTACAAAATTGGGAGTTTTTCCTTGATTAAGCAAGATAGAAATTTCCTCTTCATAAAAATCAGTTTTAATTAAGATTGTTTTTAACTTTGCATTCAATCCCGCTTCAATATCAGTTGCTTTATCACCTACTAAATATGACTTACTTAAGTCAATATTATGTTCTGCAGAGGCATCAAAGATCATTTTGGGAGAAGGTTTTCTGCAAAGTGATTCAGATTGACTACTATAATCTGGATGAAATGGGCAATAATAAAAAGCATCGATACTAGTGTTAAACTTTTTCAATAATTGATTTATTTTATTGTTAACTCTTTTTACGTCTTTGTGGGTTAACAATCCCCTAGCAATACCCGATTGATTAGATATCACAATCAACTTGAACTTGTAAATTTCTCTCAGCTTAAAAAGACATTCACCAACGTAAGGCATCAGCACAACTTGACGTGGGTTGGATATATAGCCTGTATCAAAATTTATTGTACCATCTCTATCTAAAAAAACAGCATGTGAACTCATTAAACTTTAGTCGGTAAGCTTTTTATACAAATCTACGTATTTTTTAGCAGAATTCATCCAAGAAAAATTTGATTTCATGCCGTTCTTCATAATTTTTCGCCAAGTATCTTTATCGTTACTAAAAATCTTTATTGCTTTTTTAATTTCAGTTAGCATTTCAGAGGCATTATACTTATAGAATACAAAACCGTTGCCGGTTTCAGTTTTAGGATCGAACGGCTGAACAGTATCAGCTAAACCGCCAGTTGCTCTTACAATTGGAACGGTACCATAAACTAAGCTGTACATTTGATTTAATCCGCATGGTTCATGTTTAGAAGGCATAAGGAACATATCTGAACCGGCCTCGATTAAATGTGCAAGTTCATCATCAAAGCCAAGATAACAAGAAAATTTTTGAGGAAATTTATGTGAAGCAGATTGAAAAAATTTTTGAAATTGTTTATCACCAGTACCTAATAGAACTAAATGTATGTTTAATTTCATCAGTTCGTTGAATGCTTTTTGAACAAGGTCTAATCCCTTATCAGGCAACAATCGTGAAATCATCCCTATGATAGGTACAGACTCGTCCGCTTCAAAACCAAAATTTTCTGCTAAAGCTTTTTTATTTTCGAACTTATCATCAATATTCTTAACAGAATACTTTTTCTTAATCAACGAATCAACCTCAGGATGCCATATTGTATCATCAATTCCATTTATAATTCCATATATACACTCTTTCCGCTTAGAAAGAACAGGCAACAAATCCTTAGCAATATCTTTATCAGTATATAACTCTTTTGCATAAGTTTCGCTTACTGTATTAATAATATCAGAATATACTAACCCTGCTTTAAGAAAATTCACTTTTCCTTTATGAATAATTCCCTCCTCATTATCCACTTCTTCCGGTAAACCAGTTTTAGCAAAAGTAGAATGAGGAAAAATTCCTTGGAATGATAAATTATGGATAGTAAAAAGTGTTTTAATAGAAGTAAACAAAGGATGGTCTTTAAATTTTGTTTTAAGGTAAGCAGGTACTAAGCCGCACTGCCAATCATTACAATGAATTAAATCTGGCGTCCAGCCTAATTTCTGAATTAACTCGAAGACGGACTTTGCTAACAAAATAAATCGTTCATCATTATCAGGAAAGTCCTCGCCGCTTAAAGGATCAGCATAAAGACTATGCCTGCTCCCAAAATATTCATGATTGTCTAAAAAATAAATTTGTACGCGGGTTTTGGGACCAATTAAAAACGATGACCTAAGGGAAAAAACTACTTCTTTTTCACCAATTTTTGTAGTGATATCTTTCAATCGAACTACTTCATGAATCTTATGTTTTCTTTCATCAATTGCGCCGTATTTTGGAACAACAATTCTAACATGATGACCCAATTCCTGTAATTTTTGCGGTAAAGCAGAAGAAACATCTGCCAGTCCACCTGTCTTAATAAACGGTACGACTTCTGAAGTAACAAAAAGGATTTTAAGTTTTTTTCCTGAGGGCATTTCGGTTAATCCTTTGATTTTTAATATCGAAATTTATGAAAATAATGACCCATTGACAAAAATATTAGCATATTTAATAGTTACTCGCTAAGTTAAGGTGTCTTTTTTGAAAATTACTTTGTCTTTACTCTTTTCCAAATGAAAAAAATTCTTTTAAATCCATCTCAAATAGTAACTGTTAATACTAATGGTAAAAATTTGAAAAGAGGTGAAGAACTTGCCGATATTGAAGTGCTTACCGAACATTCAATTGTAACCGAAGACGAAATAATTAAAGATATAATTCCAAATTCAAAGGTAAACAAGTACAAATTTGATTTAATAATAGATGTAAAAAACAAGACGATTTTGCCTGGATTGGTCGAATGCCACACACACACTGCATTTATTGGCTCAAGAGCAAATGAGTTTATTCTGCGAACGCAGGGATTGCAATACGAGCAAATTGCAAATCAAGGCGGTGGAATACTATCGACAGTTAAATCAGTACGTAATGCTTCTTACGATGATTTAATAGCAGCTATTAAACCAAAAATAAATAATTTCATTCAACAAGGTATAACAACGTTAGAAATAAAAAGTGGCTACGGTTTAAGTTATTATGATGAAATCAAGCTGCTACAAGTAATAAACCATTTTAGAAAGACAGAAGCAATTGATATAGTGCCAACCTTTCTTGGTGCACACACATTTCCATTAGAGTATAAGAATGAACAAGAAAAATATATCGAACTAATAAATAAACAGATATTGCCATTTATATCTAAAAATAAATTAGCTGAATTTTGTGATGCTTTTTGCGAGAAGACAGCTTTCAATCCTAAGCAAATAAGTTCTATATTTAATAAAGCCTTAGAGTTTGGCTTAAAACTAAAATTACATACTGACCAATTTCACTCTATCGGCGGAATAAATTTAACATCTGATTATAAAATAACCTCCGTGGATCACCTCGAAGCAGTTACTGAAGAAGGAATTAATAAAATATCTAAGTCAGACACTGCAGTTGTTCTTCTGCCTGGGGTTTCTTTTTTCTTAGACTATGAATACGCTCCGGCAAGAAAACTAATAGATTCAAATGCTATAATTGCTCTCTCTACTGATTATAACCCCGGCAGCTCCAACATTCAAAATCTTAGTTTAATTTTTGATCTTGCATTAATAAAAATGAAAATGAAACCAGAAGAAATCATTTCTGCTTATACGATTAATGCAGCAAAAGCCTTAGATAGAAATAAAATAATCGGCAGCATAGAAATAGGCAAACAAGCTGATTTTTCTGTATTCGATGTTGAGAATTACAACGAAATTTTTTATAACATTGGACAAAATACATGCAACATGACAATTAAAAAAGGAAATATTATTTATAAAAAAAATGAGAAGGTTTTATGAAAATCATCGAATGTGTACCTAACTTTAGCGAAGGTAAAAATTTAGATACCTTCAATAAAATTAGAGAAGCAATTAATTCTACAAAAGATGTCAAATTACTGAGTCTTGAACCAGATGCAGATTATAATAGAGTTGTAGTTACTTTTGCGGGAAATGAAAGTGGAGTGCTTAATGGTGCTATAAACGCATGCAAAGCAGCAGCATCATGCATAGACATGAGAAAGCACAAAGGTGAACACCCTCGAATTGGTGCAATTGATGTGGTACCTTTCATTCCAGTTGCTAATACTTCCACAGAAGAGTGTGTAAAAATATCCGAAGAATTTGGGAAAATCATTTCAAAAGAACTTAATGTGCCAGTATATTTATATGAAGATGCAGCAAAAAAACCTGAACGCAAAACTTTAGCAAATATCCGTAAAGGTGAATATGAAGGACTAAAAGAAAAACTAAAAGATCCAAACTGGTATCCTGACTTCGGTGAACCTGTATTTAATGAAAAACTAGGTGCTATTGTGACTGGTTCAAGGTTCTTTTTAATTGCATACAACGTTAATATTGATTCTACAGATGTTCAATATGCAAAAAGAATAGCAGAAATATTAAGAGAAAGCGGTTACCCCAAAAGAGATGAAAGTGGCAATGTTATGAAGATTAATGGACAAACCATAAGGGTGCCTGGCAAACTTAAAGCTGTACAAGGAATGGGAGTAACTCTGGAAAAATTTAATATTACTCAAGTATCTATGAACTTAAAAAATTATACTGTTACACCTCTACATGTTGCTTATGAGGAAGTAAAAAAAGAAGCCGATAAGTTAGGCGTGAAAGTAAAAGGAAGTGAAATAGTAGGATTAGTGCCTTTACAAGCTATCCTTCAAGCCGGCAGATTTTATACTAATTGTAAAGAAGAAAATGAAAATCTATTAATAAATGCTGCAATAGAAAACTTGGGTTTAAACAGCCTTCATGAGTTCAAACCCGAAGAAAAAATTATAGAATATATGATTTAGTAATTAAGTTAGCTTAACAATAGGAACTTACAACATAATAAAGGGAATATATGAATCACATGAAAACAATTGATGATTATCTGAAAGAACTGTCGTCCAGCTCACCAACGCCAGGGGGTGGAAATGTATCCGCTTTCTGCGGCGCATTAGCTTCAAGTCTTGCACTAATGGTTTGCAACCTAACAATAGGCAAAAAAAAATATGCCGAAGTTGAAAATACAATGCAAGAATTAAAACTAAAATTTGAGACCTACCAAAAAAAGTTTATAGAACTATCCGAAAAGGATAATGAAGCTTTCAACTCTGTAATGGAAGCATACAAACTACCAAAAGATACTGATGAGCAAAAAGAAACTCGGTCAAAAAAAATTGAAGAGGCAACTTTTAATTCTGCAGAAATTCCTTCTGAGGTAATTAAAACTTGCTATGAAATGATGCCTCTTATTAAAGATATATCAGAAAAAGGAAATGTAAATTCTATTTCTGACGCTGGTGTTGCTGCATTATTGATTTCTTTAGCTGCAGAAGGTGCTTATTTAAATGTTTTAATTAACTGCAATGCACTTACAAATCAAACCTTAGCAAATGAATTAAGAAAACAAGTTGGCATCCTTTTACAAGAAGTTACTTCAAATGCTCGTTTAATAAATCAAACAATTATTTCTAAATTAAGCTCAAAAGCTAATTAGCAAATACATGAAAAGATTAGTGTTGTACTTGTTTTTTGTCCCATTACTTTTTTTAAATGGCAAAGTACTATTAGGAATTGATGTACTGCAAAAAAGTAATTTCTCCTTATTGAAAGGTAAACGGGTAGGCTTAATTACAAATCAAACAGGTTATAACAGCAAATTAAAATCTACTATTGAAATTTTTACATCCCAAAAAGAATTTAAGTTAGTAGCCCTTTTTTCCCCTGAGCATGGGATTGATGGTATATTTTCTGCCGGACAACCATATAATAATCATATTGATAAAAAAACAGGCTTAATGGTTTATTCATTATACGGTAATTTTAAAAAACCAGAAAAATATATGCTGAAAGGAATAGATGTACTTGTCTACGATATCCAAGATACAGGCATAAGAGCATACACTTACATCACTACACTTGGCTTGTGCATGGAAGCCGCTGCAGAAAATAATATTGAATTTGTTGTATTAGATCGACCTAATCCACTTGGCGGTGTAAGGGTGGAAGGAAACATTGTTGAAGATAATTTTATTTCTTTTGTCTCACCTTATAAAATTCCTTATGTATACGGATTAACATGTGGAGAATTGGCTAGATTGATTAATGATGAGGGAATGTTATCAAGTAAAGTTAAATGTAAATTAACAGTAGTACCCATGCGAGGATGGCAAAGGAAAATGCAGTTTAACGATACAGGCTTAATTTGGCTGCCAACTTCTACTCATGTGCCCTATCCATTTACCCCATATTATCAAGTTGCAACTGGAATTGTTGGCGAGTTACAAACAATGTCGATAGGTATTGGAAATACACTGCCATTTCAAACTTTTGGAGCTACTTGGATTAACGGAGATTCTTTAGCAACAGCTATGAATAAACTTGGCTTGCCGGGATTACTATTCACGCCAATTTCTTATATCCCATATTATGGTACCTTTAAAGACTCAGTTATTTCTGGTGTATTGATTCATATCACTGATATAAATCGCGTAAACTTGATGAAAATACAATTTTATTTATTGGAAATTATACATAAAATGTACCCTGCTAAAGATATTTTTAAGCAAGCTAAAGATTCAAGAATAAAAATGTTCGATAATGTGTTAGGTACTGATAAGTTAAGGAAAATATTTACTAATAGATGGCGTACATCTGATATAAGCTCACTTCTTATACAAGATATAGAAAATTTTAAAAAGCTTTCAAAAAAATATTACCTATACGAATGATGCCTTTCCTAATAACTACTCAAAAGCTAATAGTTTTTACCCCAACTATTCATTAGAAAATTATATACTCGCACTTACTTGTCACTTTCCTACATGATATCCATATTTACCCCTATTATTCACAGATTATCCTTCTTACTTTATTCTTGTCCCTTTTATTTTGATTATAATTGCTTTTAATATCTCTTAGATTAATTATCATTTCATAAGGTAATAAGGTTAATTTAATCTTGTTAGTGCTTTGTTATTAAGGTTTACTTCAGCTATTAGCATACCCTCTTTCTAAGCTTATGCAATGTTTTTACCCTGCTAAATCATATTAATAAAATATCTTCGTTCATAAAAACATTAGTCAGTTTTCCCTAACCTTAGTAACATGTCTTCAATCTCAAGAACTTAAACTTATTACCTTATTTTTTAAGAACTCATTTTTATAAGCTAATAAGGTTAATCTCAATTAGGAAATGCTTTGTTACTAAGGTTATCTTTGTTAACAACTTAATTTTCTTTTAAGGTTATGCAATGTTTTTTTCACTTACTCATTCTTAGCAAAATATTTCTTTTCATAAAAATCTTAGTTCTTTTCCCTAACCTTAGTAACATACCCTATGCTTCACAGGAGCTCAACCTTTGAGAATTTACCACATTGTGGATTACCTTATTACCCAAACTTCTTTCTATACATTAGCTAATAATATTAACCCACTTTGGTTACGGCTTATCGGCCCGAAGGGCAAATCACGAAGTGATGGATTCCCATTTTCCTAACCTGTTAGAAGCTGTTGGAAAATTTGGGGTTAATTTTAAAGAGCGTGCTTTGAGAGTAAAAAATTGTTATTAAAAAAACAGCAAATAAATATATGGATTTTTACTGTATCACCACATCACCAATTGGCCACCGTGCTCGTACGTTTAACGTATCAGCATAGTAGCTAAATTTTTCTGATGGTTCAAATGGATAAACTTTTCCATTATCGTATTTCCCATTATTATTTTTATCAATAAAATACCATAATAAATATTTACCGGGTAAAATCTTATTAAATTCAAACGCTCCGTTTGCCTGCACCTTACTTTTATATTTAATTCCTTCGCTGCCAGTATTATCCAGTACTGCATAAGCATCAACTCCAACTGATAAATTTTTTATCGAACCAGTTACAGCTGAATAGTCTAATTCACTATCAGTAACAAAATTCAATGTAATAACAGTATCAAGCTTATTACCGGAAATATCGGTCAACTCACTCATGTCAACTTTCAATTGATAATTAGTATTTGGTTTTAATTTTTTGTCGATTTCAATTAGAAAATTAGCGTCATCTATTCGGTTTATTTTAATTGGGTAACTTTCATTTTTAGAGCCAAAAAATGAAAGCGCCTTTAAGAAGCTGGCGGAATCTATTGCATCGTTAAACACCAAATTTACAATTGGTTTGGTAAAAGATAGTTTTTCTTTAATTGGTATTCCTTCCTTTTTGATTAATCTTACAGGCATTGTATCCGGTTTTGTTACAACATAAACTTGCAGGGAATCTAATTTAGAATGATTATTTTGTAGGTCAGGTATATTTCTCGAGAACAAAAACACCCTATCATTCTCACTAAAATCATTTTCGAAAGCAATTGAGTATTGATTTTTTCTGGCTTGTCCCTTAAAAAAATATTTAGGTATAATTTTTAAATTAATTGTTGAGTCGAACAAATAAAAATTACTTGCACGTGTATTAACGCTATCAATACTTTTATTAAATTCAACGAGGATATGATTTTTGTCGGTCATTCTTGCAAAAGTAATTTTTGGCAATGTGGTATCAGTCATAGAAAGTTGAAAATCAATCCCTGTTTTTTGATTGTCTTTTTCATTTAGGAGAATATCTGAGGAGTAACATCCGAACATATCATCTTGCGGGTTATATTTTAAGTCGCGGTATTTATCCAAAATTGCAAAAACACGATAAACACCGTCGGAAATTCCTACCAATTTATAGAAGCCGTTATTTCCAACTTGCGAAATAAAATCTGGTTTTTGCACTAAAGGATTTACAGATGAATCTTTCAATATTTTGTATGCAAAAATCATAGTTCCCGAAATATTGTTGCCATAGACTTTACCAGAAATAGTGCCGTTATAGATTTTATCGCCAGTCGAAAATGCAAATGTTACAGCTTCTGCCATTTTATTTCCATTATTAATATCTTTTACATCAGTACCAATTGTTATGGTGTAAGTAGTATTTTTCTTTAGTGAATCTCGGAAACTTACTCTTAAAGTTCTGCCGCTCCAATCATATTCTTTTTGTCCTTCAACTGAAGGTGAAATAAAAATAGATTCTATCACAGATCTTTTGTCTACATATTCAGAAAAAGTAATTTCGAAGTAATTTTCATGATAATTTATAGTGCCGTCTGCAGGGAAAATTTCTATTATTTTAGGAGGGGTTTTGTCAATTGGTCCTCCGCCTGGCGGCAATTGATTAGCACATTTAAGCATAACAATAGAGCAGATAATTGCAAAAATTATTTTGAAGTTTGCAGCTTTCGCCATTCTCTGTATTTTCTCACATTAATGAGATGTTCTTTTTCATTTTTAGCAAAAAGATGGCCCCCATTGCCGTCGGCCACAAAATAGTAATAATTATGTTTCTCAGGGTACAACGCTGCATAAATAGCATCTTTGCCGGGATTATTAATTGGTGACGGAGGCAAACCGTTATAAAGATAAGTATTGTATTTAGAATCAATAAGTAAATTTTTGTAGTAGATTTTGTTTTTATGTTTATCTCTAATTAAATATTGAATTGTTGGGTCTGCTTGTAAAAGCATCCCCTTTTTCAATCTATTGTGGTAAACGCCAGATATACGTCTAAATTCAGAAACTTTATTTGATTCAGCATCAATTATCGATGCTAAAGTGAGAACTTGATTCATGGTCATGTTCAGTTCTTTCATCCGCTCTTTTATCGTGTCTGTAAAAATTCTATACATTGCATTTTTTAGTCTCAATATTACATCAACAGCAGTCGAATTCCTAAAAAAATAATAAGTATCAGGCAAAAGATACCCCTCTAACTTTTCTGAATGCACCCCGATTTGGTTTAAGAAATTTTTATCATTACTTAACCTCATAAATTCAGTTGAGTCAATTCCAAGCGAATCTTTAAGCAGTTTTGCGAGATTGTTTTGCCAAATTCCCTCTGGGATTGTAATTCGAATTTCTTTTTCGGGCTCACCTTTTAGTAAAAGTTCAATCAGTTGAAGATAGCTAAGCCCATTTGGAATTTGATATCGTCCTGCTTTAATTTTTCTTTCAGCACCATACAAAACAGCAGCTATCTTCATGTTAGTTTTATTTGGTATAACATTTTTTTTATATAAAGAATCAACAACTTGAGATAAAGTTAACCCTTTTGGAATATCAACAGAAACTGGTTCTTTTTCATTATAATAGTTAGGAGAAAAAAACGTAAATAGAAGTAACCCTAACACAAAACCAAAGAAAATAGAAACTAAGTATATATCGTTGTTACTTAAAAGCGATTTTGAATTTGAGAAATAAAATTTCATTTGAATTGCAGAATGATTTTAAATAATCTAAAGTTCGGGTACAATTAATTTATTTTCTTTCAAGCTTGGATAGGCATTATACTCATAATTAAACTTTCTGCCTGCTAAATGCAATCTCCATGCCCGATAAGCAATCATAGCCCCATTATCGCCACAGAATTCCAGACTGGGAACAACAAACTTAATTCCGTATTTCTTTGTAAGCTCTGCAAGTTCATCTCTTAAAAATTTATTTGCAGCTACACCACCGACAAGAGCAAATGAATCTACCTTATAATTCGATAAAGCTTTCTCTACATTTTTAGTAAGTGCTTTTACTACCGCATTTTGAAAAGAGGCAGCAATTTTTGGTTTATCTTCCTCTTTTATTTTTTCTCTGCTACCATATTCTTTCAATACATATCTTAATACGGCAGTTTTTAAACCACTAAAAGAAAAGTCATAATCATTTTGAGTTTTCGATACAGGAAAACTTATTAAATTTGATTCAGTGTAATTATAAGCTAAACTTTGTATTTTTGGTCCACCAGGATAACCGAGACCAATCATTTTAGCCACCTTATCAAAAGCTTCACCAGCAGCGTCATCAACTGTAGTTCCCAATTTAATAATTTCAAGGTCGCTTTTAACAAGCAGTAATAAAGTATGACCTCCAGATACAACTAAACATAAATATGGGAAATTTGGTTTGATTAGTTCTGAATTCCCATATTGTAAAAATGCCGAAAATATATGTCCCTCTATATGATCTACAGGAACAAAAGGTTTATTTAGCGAAAAAGCCAATCCTTTAGCAAAAGTTAAACCGACCAATAATGCACCTATTAAACCGGGACCTGCAGTAGCTGAAATTAAGTCTATTTCTTCTATGCTTAACTTAAGTTTTTCTAATGCTTGTCTTAACAGCGGGATAATAATTTGAAGATGGGCTCTACTGGAAAGCTCAGGTACAACCCCGCCATAATTAATGTGAAAATCCTGTGACGAGACTAAATTAACTTTTACTTCATCATTGACTAAAATTGCAACTGATGTCTCATCACATGACGTCTCTATACCAAGTATGTTCATCAAGCATCCTGAAAAAATTAGTGACGAAGGATTTAATTCAAAGAGAAAATACTTTTTGTAATTTCCCAAGCTAAATGAGGATTCTCCTTTAGCCTACGAACTGAATAAGCATACCAATGCTTACCGAAAGGAACATAGATTCTAATTTTGTAGCCATCAGAATTAATCTTATCCCTTAAATTTTCTTTAACACCATACAACATTTGGAATTCAAATTTATCCTTTGGTATATTTTTTTCTTTTATCATCTTATATGCTTGCTCTATCAAATAATCATCATGGGTTGCAATGCCAACATAGTTGCCATCATCAAGCATTTTATTTAAGAGTAATAAATAATTGTCACGAATTTTCTGCTTATCTTTATAAGCAATTTTTTCTGACTCAATGTAAATACCTTTGCATAAGCGATAGTTAGCTTTAGAAGGATTTAATTTTTCTACATCATTAATAGTTCTTTTTAAATAAGCTTGAACTACAATGCCAACATTATCATACTTCTCTCTCAAACGATTATACAATTCTATAGTAGCATCTGTAACAGTTGAGTCCTCCATATCAATCCTTACAAAATTATTATACTTTTTTGCTCGTTCTAATAATTCGGAGACTTGTTGAAAACAAAAATCCTTGTCTATTGATAATCCTAATTGAGTGGGTTTAATAGAGAGGTTGGCATTTAACTTATTCATTTCAATTGCATCTAAAACTTTAAGGCATTCATTTTTAGCCTCTTGAGATTCACTTTTGTTCTTAACCGATTCACCAAGTACGTCTATCGTTGCTAAAATCCCTTTTTTGTTTAATTCTTTCACAACTTTAATAGCATCTTCTAATTCTTCTCCAGCAATATACTTCTTCGCAAAAATGTGAATGGTAGACTTTGGCAAAATTTGTACAATTGACACAATAAGATTATTAATGAGTTCCAAAACACCACCTTTAATCAATAATAGGTTGTTTCAAAATTAGCTCAAGCTATGCTATTTATCAAGAAATGTAAAAACAGTATTTGTCTTGATAAATATCTAATGTTTTAGATTGGCTCTTAGATAAGTTTAACCCAAATTTCCCACCAGCCTGCTAACAGGTTATAAAATGGATTAAACAAGTTTAATAAATAATAACTACTTTGATGACACACCACAAAGTGGTGAATTCTCATGATTTTTTTGGGTTTAAGTTAAGGTGAAAAAATATCTAAACGAGTGATAAATTAATTTTACTAAATTATTTAATCATTTTCTCAAGAAACAAAAAACTATTGCAAGCTTTTAATGATGTTCAAAAGCATATCAACTTTTAGCCTAAGCTCTTCAAGTGTAGAGTTATTTTCAATAACAAAATCAGCTTTTTTTTTCTTTTGCTCATCTGGTATTTGAAACTTCATTCTTTGCTTAACTTGTTTTACATCCATTTTATTTTTGGATGTAACTCGTTTAATTCTTTCTTCTTTATTAGTGTAAATTAACACAACATAACTAAACATATCACTAAAATTTGCCTCATAGATTAAAGCAGATTCAACAAATACGAGAGAGAATTTTTTAAACAATTTGACAGCTTCTTGTTCAATTTTTGTAAGTGTAGGTGGATGAACTATAGAGTTGATTTCTTCCAATTTATTAGAATTGTTAAAGACAGTATTTGCAAGGTAAATGGTATTGGGTTTATTATTAATGTAAGCTTCTTCGCCAAATTTACTTATTATTTTCTTTTTTACAACTGGGTCACTGGTTAACAAGCTTTTCGCAATATCATCTGCTCTTAATACCGGATAACCTTTAGATTCAATATAATCACTAACATAAGATTTACCGGCTCCAATACCGCCTGTTATTCCAATAAGCAATTTTTTTTTATTCATAATAAAAAAGCTGCCAGTTAAAAAGTTATTTTTTTAAGACATAGCAAAAAACTTTCTGGCAGCACTAAAAATGCAAATAAAACTTTATTTAGCGTAAGCTATTTTTCTTACTTCTCTAATTACTGTTACTTTTATTTGTCCAGGATATTCCATTTCTTCTTGTATTTTTTGGGCAATATCTGCAGCGAGTCTATCTGAAAATTCGTCATCTACCTTATCTGGTTCAACTATAACTCTAACTTCTCTGCCGGCTTGAATAGCATAAGTTTTTGCAACTCCTTCAAAGGTTTTAGCAATTGCCTCTAAATTTTCCAGGCGTTTAACGTAACTTTCGAGTGGTTCTCTGCGTGCACCAGGTCTTGCCCCGCTAATTGCATCAGCAGCTTGTACTAAGGCTGCAATCGGGTGCTCCATTTCAATATCTTCATGATGACTTCCAATTGCATTAATAACAATTGGATGTTCATTATATTTTTTCGCCAGGTCATAACCTAATAATGCATGTGGACCTTCGGTGCTCTTGTCAATAGTTTTACCAATGTCGTGCAAAAGTCCAGCACGTTTAGCAAGATTAGCATCCAAGCGCAGTTCCGCTGCCATTATACCAGTTAAATAAGCCACCTCAATGCTGTGCTGCAATAAATTTTGTCCATAGCTCGAACGATATTTCATTTTGCCCACATGCTTAATCAGTTCCGGATGCATACCATGAATACCGAGTTGAATAACAGTACTTTCACCTTCCTTTTGGATTTCTTCATCCAACTCTTGTTCAACTTTAGCAACAACTTCCTCAATTCTTGCTGGGTGAATTCTGCCATCAGCAATAAGTCTCTCCAACGAAATTCTAGCTATTTCTCTACGATATTGGTCAAATGCAGAAAGGATAACGGCTTCGGGTGTGTCATCAACAATAACGTCAACACCAGTTACTGCCTCAAAAGAGCGAATATTTCTGCCCTCACGACCAATAATTCTGCCTTTCATCTCATCGTTTTGGATTTGAACAACTGAGACAGTAGATTCTACTGAATGGTCTACTGCTGTTCGTTGGATTGCTTGTACAATAATCTTTTGTGCTTCTTTTTTTGCATCTATTTTTGCCTGTTCGCGAATTTCTTTAATTGCTTGAGCTGCATCTGATTTTGCCTTATTAATCATATTTTCCATGAGCATTTTTTTAGCTTCTTCAGCAGTTAACGCAGCCGTTTTTTCTAAGCGTAAGTTTTGTTCGGCAATTAATTGGTCAAGTTCTAACTTTTTCTTCTCTAACTCAACTTTTAATGAATCTACGTATTTTTCTTTTTCCTTTACTTCTTTTTCTTTTTGAAGTACAACATCAAATTTTTTCTCAAGGTTTTCTTCGCGTGTTTCAAGTTGTTTTTCATGATTCTGCAGCTTTTGGCGTTTAGTATTTACTTCGTTATCAAATTCTTGCTTTTTCCTAAGCCATTCATCTTTAACTTCGAGTAATTTCTCTCGTTTAATTTGTTTTGCTTCTTTTTCTGCATCTTCAAGAATTTTTTTTGCTTCTTCTTTTGCGACAAAAATACTGTTTTTACCAAATTTAGAATTTATATACCAGCCTAGAAAAAACGACAGGGCTATAATTACAATAGCACTAAGAGCAATAAGATATACTTCAAGGAACATGTATCCTCCATAAAATACAATAAGAAATAAAATAATGCGCGCCTGTCGATTTTATGTGTAGAAGAACCCTTCTTACACAATGCGGGAAATTGCCCGACGCTTTTTACTTCCACTGTCCTGCCGAAGCAGAATCCCCAAAAAATTGGGGTGAGGCCTGTAATACACGCCGCGAGTCAATAACCCTGTTAGTTTTACTATAGTTCTTCATATATATAAGTCGACAGGGCGCAAAAATTATGATGGGGTTGAAATTAACCTGGAGTCGTTAAGAAGAAGCTTAATCTTTTTTATTTTATCAGTAGCTTGTATGCTGAATTCACGATACTTATTTTTCTCTACAAACAATTCATATGCTATGTTTAATGCAGCAATAATTGCAATAGTATCTTTTGGCTGATCCGGCAATTCTTCTTTTGTTTCTTCCATTATATTATTCACATACTGAGCCAATTCAGCAGCTATTTCTTGATTTTCTACTAAAAGTGAGTATTCTTTATCAAATATTTTTACTTTAAGCTTCTTTTTTTCCATGTTAATTCCTGCCCATCTACATTTTTTTAAGAACGTAAATGAAAATCTAAACGGGCAATTAATTCATCAATCTTTTTTTTTAGTTTTTCTTTCCCCTCCGCTTTAACAAATTCATCTCCTAATGAGCTTGATTCGTCAAAAAAAGGTTTACTTAATTTCTCTTCTATTTCATTTAATTTCTTTTTTAAACTGGTATTTTCAGCTTCAAGTTTAGCAATTTTTTTTTCTAAGGCCTCATTGAACTCTGAAAGCTCTATCCCCTTTTGAATAAAGTAATATACCTGCTTTTCTAAGGCATTTAGTTCTTCTAAAAATAAATCGTACTTAGAGTTTTCTGACAAGTTATTTGCCTCGTAATTTCCCATTCAATTTTTTCTCTACAGCTTTAATTGCTTCCCAAAAATCTTTGTCTACTTCTTCTTCTGTTAAAGTTCTGTTTTCACTGTAATACTCTAACTGAAAAGCCAAGCTTTTTTTACCTTTACCTAAACTGTCACTTTGAAAGATATCAAATAACTTTATATTATGCAACAAGTTAGAACTAGATTCTTTTATAACTTTCACTACTTCCTCAAACGTTACAGTTCTGTCTAATATAAAAGCAAAATCTCTATATACTTTCGGGAATTTTAATAATTCTTTAAATTTGCGACTGCTTGCTTCTATTTTTCTTAATTTATCTAAATCTGCAACAAAAGAAAATACATTTTGAGTTATATCAAAAAGCTTTGCAAATTCTTTATTCAACTTGCCGCCATAACCAATAGTCTCTCCATTCAACTCATACTCAAATCGGTAGTTAAATAAATCGTCTTTCTTACAAAAGTTTATTCTCCCATTAGAGTTAGGAAATAATTTGGTGAAAAATTCTGTGGCAAATCCTTTCAAATCATAGAAATCAAACTCTCTGTCTTTTTCATACCACTCTGTGTTTATTGCTTTCCCAGTTATTGTTATAATTAATTGCTCAGTTTCCTCGAAATCTTCAAACGTTCTAATTTCCTTAGCAATCTGATTGAAAACCTTTCCTATCTCAAAAAACATTAAATCATTTTCTTTTACTTTTATATTCTTGCTTATTGTTAAAAGCGTTCCGGGAATTAAGGAAGTTCTTAAATGCGTCATTTCACTGCTTTGTGGATTTAATATTCTAATCGGAACTCCAAATCTTTCAGCAATTTCTCCTTTTAATAAAGAATTAGTAATTATTTCATAGAATCCAAGTCCGGTTAAAATATCACGTATCTTATTGGCAAATTCGGATTGGTCAATTTTTTTATCTAATGTTACATTAATTTTAGAGACTTCTGGAATTTTATCATAGCCATATATTCTTGCTACTTCTTCAATTAAGTCAATTTCTCTTTCTACATCGTGTCTTCTTAAAGGAACTTTAACTGTGATTTTATCATTGTTTCTAAAAATGATTTCGAAGCCTAGTTTCTCTAAAATTTTATTAACAGTGCTAATATCTATCTTATAGCCCAAAATCTTCTCAAGTCGAAAATAACGCAGCTCTAAAATTTTATTAGGCATTTTGTTGGGATAAACATCAATCTCACCTTTGGAAATTTTGCCGCCTGCAGTTTCCAAAATTAACTGTGCTGCTCTTCTTGCTGCCCATAAAGTTATATCTGGATCAGTTCCTCTTTCAAAACGATAGGATGCTTCAGTTGACAATCCAAGACGCTTAGATGTTTTTCTTATTGAAGATGGGTTAAAAAAGGCGCTCTCAATTAATATGTTTTTAGTATCAAAGGTTACTTCAGAATTTTCACCGCCCATAATGCCGGCAATAGCAACACTTTTTTCTCCATCGCAAATCATTAAGTCGTCTTTACTCAGCTGACGTTCTTTAGAATCAAGCGTGACAAACTTTTCTCGTTCATTTGCAGTCTTAACAATAATTTTCTTTCCAGCTAATTTATTAAGGTCGAATGCATGCAGCGGCTGCCCAATTTCATATAACACAAAGTTAGTTACATCTACAACATTATTGATTGGTCTTAATCCAATATTTTTTAATAATGTTTTCAGCCATTCTGGAGATTCTTTAATTGTCACACCTGTAACAACTTTACCAACGTAACGAGGACATTTAACCGAGTCAATAACTTCTATAGAAACAAGCTTATCCGAGCTCTCGCCCTCTTCGTTAATTTTAATTTCAGGCAATATTAATTCCCTATCGAAAATAGCTGCTAAATCTCTGGCAATACCGATATGACTCAAAGCATCTTGTCTATTTGGGGTAATTGCAACTTCCAAAATTATATCATTCATGCCAAGTGCAATGGATAAAGGCATTCCTACTTCTAAATTAGAATTAAGAACCATAATACCTTCGTGGTTATCACTTAGTCCAAGTTCTTTTTCAGAACAAATCATACCATAAGAAACTTCGCCTCTAATTTTTACTTTTGATAGGACTTGACCGCTATCGGGTATTACGGCACCAATTTTAGCAAAAGCTACTTTTTGATTTACGGCTACATTTGGAGCACCGCAAATTACGTTAAAGTCAGATTTACCATCAGAAACCACGCACAATTTTAGTTTGTCTGCATTCGGATGTTTCTTAACATCTTTAACAAATCCAACTACAATATTTTTAAAAATTTCAGATTGATTATAAACCTCTTCAACTTCTAAACCTGCAAGAGTAAGCTTATCAATAATTTCTTGAAGTGGAATACCTGAAAGATCAACATAATTTTTCAGCCAATTAATAGAAACTTTCACTTTTTAGTCTCCAAGCTAAAACGAGTTAATACACATGAAATAATTAAAATTGGATTAGAAATCTTTTATCGTTATCGAAGAAAATTCTAATATCATCTATACCATATTTAAGTAAGGTCATTCTTTCAACGCCCATACCAAAAGCATAACCTGTATAATGTTCAGGGTCAATTCCAACATTAGTTAAAACATTAGGGTCGACCATGCCGCAGCCAAGAATTTCAAGCCATCTACCTTCTTTTCCAGTTGGCTGCCACCAAATATCCATTTCAGCGCTAGGCTCTGTAAAAGGGAAAAAGCTTGCTCTAAATCTATATTTTAAATTGTCCCCAAAGAGTTGTTTGGCGAAGGAAACCAGAGTTCCTTTTAGTTCGCTGAAAGTAACATCTGTATCTACATACAATCCTTCAACTTGATGGAATAAGCAGTAACTTTTAGCACTTATAGCCTCGTTTCGATAGACTTTACCCGGAACTATCACTCTTATTGGCGGCTTTAATTGTTGCATAACACGAATTTGAACTGGAGAGGTATGAGTTCTCAATAAAAAAGAATTGTTAATAAAAAAAGTATCCTGCATATCTCTGGCTGGGTGGTCAGAAGGAAAATTTAATGCTTCAAAATTATTATAATCTGATTCTAACTCTGGGCCTTCGTAAACTGAAAAACCAATCGATTTAAAAACTGACTTAATTTCATCTAAAGTCTGGATTAAAATGTGTTTGCTCCCCAGATTTCTTTTTCTTCCAGGTAAAGACCAATCGATAAAATCTTCAACTTTAGTTTCAGTCTGCTCAAGATTAGCCTTAAGTTTCTCGTAATTTTCTTGGAAAAAATTTTTCAGTTCATTTAGCGATTTACCATATTTTTGTTTTTCAGCAGAAGGCAGGTTCTTAAATTCATCAAAAAGCTGGTTTAGTGTTCCCTTACGACTTAAATATTTTATTCGCAATTCTTCAAGTTTAGAGAGGTTATCAATTTTTTTTAACTCATTTTCGAAGCTGTTTTTTGCATCTAAAATTTTATTTTCCATTTTTTCCATCCATAAAGCTGCACTATCAGATTAAAATTCTACACAAAAAAATTTAAAAAAAAACCCTCCGAAAATGTAATAAAGAAAATTCGGAGGGGAAAAATTAGTTCATTACAAATTTTACTACATCAGCAAAAGCTTGGGGATTTTCCACAGCAAGATTAGCTAACAGCTTTCTATTTATAGCAACACCTTTTTCATCCATAGCATGAATTAACTTAGAATAAGTAGTCCCATTTAATCTGGCGGCAGCATTAATACGAACAATCCATAACTGTCTATAAGTTCTCTTTTTTAATTTTCTATCTCTGTAAGCATGTAAAAGTCCTTTTTCAATATGGTGCTTTGCTACTGTCCACACATTTTTGCGTGCACCCCAATATCCTTTTGCAAGACGTAACATTTTTTTTCTTCTTCTGCGAGAAGCTACATTATTTTTTGCTCTTGGCATATTCTCACCTTTTAGTTATTGAATCATTAAAGAGATTCGTTTAGAATCAGCTTTAGAAACTAAAGTAGATTTTCTCAATCTTCTTTTTCTTTTAGTTGATTTAGATGTTAAAATGTGCGATTTATAAGCACGATATCTTTTAATTTTACCGGAGCCGGTTCTTTTGAAAGTTTTTGCGGCTCCACGATTGCTTTTCATTTTAGGCATGGTTTTTCCTTATTCTATTTTTTCTTTTTACTTTTAAGCGGTGTTAAAATTGTATGCATTGTTCTTCCTTCAAATTTTATTTCTTGTTCTACTTTAGCGACCTCAGACATTCTTTCAATAAATTTCTTCAGTAAATTTTCACCCAACTCTGTATAAGCTAATTCCCTTCCTTTAAACAAAACCGATACTTTTACTTTATTGCCTTCTTCAATAAAATTAATTGCATGGCGAACCTTAAAATCGAAATCGTGTGTATCAGTATTTGGATGAAGTCTTATTTCTTTTAATATGCTTACTTGTTGTTTTTTCCTTTGCAGTTTTTCTTTTTTCTGAAGTTCATAAACGAACTTACCATAATCAATAATTTTGCATACAGGCGGATTTGCTTGTGGTGCAATTTCTACTAAATCCAATTCCTGTTCTTGTGCTCTTTTAAGAGCCTCTTTAATACTAACAATACCAACTTGTTCTCCGTTAGAATCAATTAACCTTACCTGCGGTATTTTGATTTCTTGATTAACTCGATAATTAATTTGAGCGATAAACTACCTCTCTAGTTATGATTTATTTTGTTATTTATTTCATATAAAATTTGTTGTAAAAAATTTTCTAAGGGGAAATTCCCTTTATCTCCAACTTTATGCTGTCTTACAGACACAGAATTAGTTTCTTTTTCTTTTTCTCCCACTATTAGCATGTATGGCACCTTTTGTGTTTCCCAGTCGCGTATTTTATAGCCTACTTTTTCACTTCTTAAATCCAGTTCAGCTCTAACATTATTTTCTTTCAGCAGATTATGAACCTTTGAGGCATAATCGAAGAAATTTTGTGAAACAGGAATAACAGCTACTTGTACTGGAGCTAACCATGTAGGGAAATAACCTGCATAGTGTTCAATAAGAACGCCGATAAACCTTTCAAGTGAACCAAAAGGTGCACGATGAATTACAACAGGTCTGTGCTTTTGTCCATCCGAACCAATATATTCTAAATCAAATCGCTCAGGCATAACATAATCGACTTGTACAGTACCCAGCTGCCATTTTCTGCCTAAAGCGTCTTTAACCATAAAATCAATCTTCGGGCCATAAAAAGCTGCCTCACCTTCTGCAACTACATAATTCAGTTTCATTAAATCAGCAGCTTCTTGAATTTCTTTCTGTGCTTTCTCCCACAAAGAAATATCGCCGCCATATTTTTCAACATTATCATCACGAAATGAAAGTTGGGTGGTAAAATCCTTAAAGCCCATAACAGAAAAAACAACTTGAATTAATTCAATTACATTGCATACTTCTTCTTTTAATTGGTCCTGCCTTACAAAAATATGAGAATCGTCAACTGCAAAGCATCTAACTCTTGTCAAGCCATTTAATTCACCGGATTGTTCGTATCTGTAAACCGTGCCAAATTCAGCAATTCTTATGGGTAAATCTCTGTAACTTCTCGGTTTTGAAGCATAAATTTGAAAATGATGTGGACAATTCATTGGTTTTAGTAAATACTCTTCATGCCCATCTTCTAATTTCAATGTAGGGAATTGACTATCTTTATAATAAGGGTAGTGACCACTTGTTTTGTAAAGTTCGATATTTCCAATATGTGGAGTAACAACAGGCAGATAGCCGCGCTTAAGTTGTTCTTCACGTAAGAATTTTTCTAAAGTATCTCTTAAAATTGTACCTTTAGGAAGCCATATTGGCAGCCCTACTCCAACTTTAGGTGATATCATAAACAGCTCTAATTCTTTCCCAAGCTTGCGGTGATCTCGTTTTTTTGCTTCTTCAAGTAATGTTAAATAATCATCGAGCATTTTTTTCTTGGGAAATGAAATACCATAAATTCTTTGCAGTTGTTTATTTTTTTCGTCTCCTCTCCAATATGAACCAGAAACACTTAGTAACTTAATGTACTTAATTTTACTTGTATCCGGAATATGTGGACCGGTACACAAATCAATAAAATCACCTTCTTGATAAATGCTAATTATATCTTTGTCTTCATCAAGTTCACTAATAATTTCTTGTTTGTAAGGGTCACCTTTCTTTTTAAAGAATTCATAAGCCTCTTGCTTTGAAACTTCGGACCTTTTGAATTGATTACCTAACTTTGCGATTTCCAGCATTCGTTGTTCTATTTTAGGAAGGTCTTCCTCGGAAATTTTAGTATCAATATCAACATCATAATAAAAGCCATTTTCTATTGCAGGTCCAACTCCAAATTTTGCTTCGGGATAAATTGATTGAATTGCATGAGCCATCAAATGCGATGTTGAATGCCAATAAGTATGTTGACCTTCAGCATCGTTAAAAGTAAGAATTTGTAAGGAAGCATCATTATTTATTTTTGAATAAAGGTCTTTCAGTTCACCATTAATTTTAGCAACAAGAGCCTCTTCAGCTAAGCGGTCTGAAATTAATTTTGCAACTTCAAAAGCTGTAATACCTTTATCAAATTCTTTTTCAGAGCCGTCAGGAAATTTTATTTTTATTTTATTATTCATATCTCTATTTAAAAAAAAACGGAACTCTTCCGATTTGTGTGGGTTCTATAGGATTCGAACCTATGACCTACTGCACGTCAAGCAGTCGCTCTAACCAAACTGAGCTAAGAACCCGGGTTAAGTATTAAGTACAAAGTAAAAAGTACAAAGTAAAAAGTACAAAGTAAAAAGTAGCACTATACTTTTTCCTTTTACCTTTTTCCTTTTACCTTTTTCCTTTTACCTTTTTCCTTTTATCTTTTTCCTTAAACAAGTACCGAGGGCCGGACTCGAACCGGCACGGGTGTAAACACCCACAGGATTTTAAGTCCTGTGCGTCTACCAATTCCGCCACCCCGGCAAAAAACTAAAACAATCTTAAAAGAACTTACCTAAAATTACATTTTATACTTAAATTGGAAAACAAATATAGTTTTTAATTAGATTTCGTGCAATAATTATGAGTCGGAATCAACTGATTAGCTGTCGAAGTGATCTGTCCAATATATTTTTTATTTCGTCCCTAAATGGACTTAATCTATTTCTTTGTTCTTTATCCTATAAATATTTTGTCCTGAGGGGACAATAAAGCTTTGATTATCCTTAAACCAATCTAATCCCTTTAGGGATTATATAGTTATAGAATAAATAAATATCAAACTAAAGTTAAAAGTCCCGTAGGGACGAGATAGGGATTGATTTACAAGACAAGTAGAATAGTCCAAAAAATCTTGAAGTTTTCTAAATTTATTTGGTAATTCATCCCTTCGGGATTTGACTTCAAAATTATTTTGGACAGCACTGATTCTGACGAGTTTTTAATTCTAGTTTTAGAATGGATACTCAAGACAAAGTAAGAATATTCAAGTGTATGAATAAAAAAATTTTTTTTAACCCACTTGGTTGAAAGTTTATAATGTGTTAAATTTGTGCCGCTTTAAAAATAATTAGGGCCCATAGCTCAGTTGGTTAGAGCAGCTGACTCATAATCAGCGGGTCGGAGGTTCAAGTCCTTCTGGGCCCACAAAAACCCCATTTTTAATCCAAAAATGGGGTTTTTTGTTGTACTAATTTGTGATTCTTGCCAATTCTTTGCATACTTTACACAAATTGTACTTCAGTTCTATGTTATTCTTCCTTACTTAGTCTCCTTCTCAGCTCATCTATCATCGGGTATTTCTTTAACTCCTCGTTCATCTGTTCTATGTCTATCTTGTTGTAAAATCTGTCTGTCGTTGATGTAGCTGTAGAGTGTAATAGAACAGCTTTAACTAACTAAAAAGATCATTAAATGATTAACCATTTAATAAGGAGATTCACAAATGGACTTAAACGAAGAAATATTTGAGCAGTTAAAAGCTGATATATAGAAAATAAAACTCGTGAAGATTTGATGAAAAAAAATGGACTGTACAAACCACGAAATGGTGAATACTCATACAGAACTGGGCAGTTGTTATTTCTCATTTATCTATTATTTTTCAGGAGCAACTAAAAAATGTTCTTTAATCTAAAATTCCATTTACACAAGTTATTTTACAGACTCAGCTAATTACTAAGGGGGTGAGCTCGCAGTGAAAAGTCTTACCTCCCCTATCACTATTAGAACGCCCGATACTGGTAGGCTGTCTTATTAGGATTTAAGCGCTAAGTTTAAGTTTTGACTTTTTCGAGGGCATTAGTTAGGTTACAATTGCATCGGCTCACACCTTCTGCCGACGCTAAACGCCTCGTTTTTATACTTCTTTACTTTTAGCCCCGGTTACCCTCGCCGGGGCTTTTTATTGGCATAAGACAGTAGAAAAATCCATTTGCTGAATAAACGCAATCAGGACAAATATCAAAATTCTATTATTGTAGTTTATTTTAAATTGATGCTTTTTATGGCACAAAACGGTTAAGTGTATAAGTAGTTAGGGGGTTTTCATGCACTTACTTTCACTCTATTGCTGCCGTTTAGTCTATGTATAATTCTTTCATTTTAAGCACCTTACCTGCCATTGGTTATGCACATTGTTGTCGGTTGGATTTTTTATGTTTATCATTTATGCCATATATTTTACTAACGGCGTTGCAACTAAAGCGCCGCCCATAACAGCGATGCTACATTTGCCAACAACTTTTATTTATAAATCAGTTTCGTTATGTAAATCAACTTTGAACAACAAACTTACTCTGAAATACAAAACCCAATAACCACATCAAACGACTGCGTCATAGACGCGGTCGCTTTGAGTTGCAGGTTAGGTGTTTACGAATTACCTATGTCTTCTCTCATTGCTTTTTCTAAATCTAGTTTTATTTTTTGCAACTCTTCATACTTTTTTGTTGAATTCAACATAGAATCAAGACTAAAATTACCGGGGCCCATAAATGCAACTTCGAATGTAAATCCAGCAGTAGCTTCCAAACTTTCTTTTGTAATTTTTTGATAATTTTCAAGAATATCAAATACCTTTTTGCTACTAACTAGTTTAACTGCATTTATTTCATCTAAGAGTTTATTGTTTTCTTTAATCCATTCAACAATCAATTCAAATTGTTCTTTCATCACTTCAGCATATTTATCCAAATTATTCGGATTCGATTTTACTTGTTCAAATACTTCAACAACCTTTTGCCTCATCTTCTCACAGTTCTGGCTTAAGTAAAGTGTTGAATTAATCGTATCCAATTTTGTCAGATATTCTTTATAAACAGAATACCTTTTTTCACGAAGACCTTTTTCATCTTCATATTTATGCTTAATTTTAACAAGTTCTTTATCAGATTTGTCTTTCAAATAATAGAGAACAAGATTTACCAATAAACTAACAGCAGCGATTAAATAGCCAATCATCTTTCTCCTTTATTAAAACACCTAACTATTATTTAACCCGCCAAAATTCCGCATAGTATGCATGCCGGTTCTGCATACTATATTCTTTTCTATTCTTATAAAATTCTTTGTTTTCAAACATTTTCTTCTTAAAATTCCACATAGTCTGCACGCTATTAAAGAATATTATCAAGCGGACTCTTTACTCCCTTAAATTTATTCATAACCTGAGTATAAACCATAGTTTTTCTTATAGATAGATATATGTCCGGACAATTCCTGTTAGTTCTAGTATTATAAAGACTTAATTTAATATAAAAATAATGGTATTTATATATTTTTGTAATAGACTAACCACTTAAACGATGATATATTCATTAGATGAGAGTGGGTAACTCAAAGTGAAGATCAAATTGATCAAAAAGATTTTATAGACCAGCTTAATAGAAAGGTCTCAGAGAGTCAACCGAGTGGGCTCCTTGTTAGAACTGGCTATAATGGAACCCAGGCGTGAGTTTTACGCATAACGTGCTTTTATTCAAGTCTATCTAGAGCGGTCTTTAAGCGCCAGGTTTGCTAAAAACAGCCGAAGAAGATCCTTCCAAACTACTTCAGTTTCTACTTCAGTCGATTTCCCTTTAAACCAAAAAAGCCTTGTAATTTATTGAATTACAAGGCATTATAGTTGTGGGCGCTGAAGGATTCTGCCGCCAGGCATTCCTTCGGAAGAACCTACGACCCTCCCGACTTTAAGTCGGGATGCTCTGAACCAGCTTCACTATCTAACTTTAATTTCCTCAAATATTCAATTGCCTTTTCTACATTTTTCATCTTCTTTAATCTCCTCTCCAATCTCACAGCTTCCGAACGGCTATTAACCTCACAACTAATTATCAATCTCCAACAACCCTTGTTTTTCGTATATGCGGAACGGTTATGAGAATGACGGGATAATCGGTCTTCCAGGTTTGATGTTTGCCCTGTATAACTATAATTCTTATCTGATTTTAATACGTAGACTTGATAGCCCATAAATTAAAAAGACCTCTTTACTTAGCGAGGTCTTATTTGTGGGCGCTGAAGGATTCGAACCTACGACCCCCTGCTTGTAAGGCAGGTGCTCTGAACCAGCTGAGCTAAGCGCCCATTATGGAGTTAACTATTTTTCAAAAAACGGTTACAAGTATAGAGTTTTTAGACATTTATTTCAACAAAAGTGAGAAGATATTTTTTGAGCGGGCGACGGGACTCGAACCCGCGACAACCGGCTTGGGAAGCCGATACTCTACCAACTGAGTTACACCCGCACTCTATACACAAAATTATCCAACCATTTTCTCTAATTCAAGTTTTTGTCTATCTTTTCAAATCATTTTTTGAAAATTCGTATTGAATACAAAACAAAAAAAATATCTCGAACTAGTTATTTTGACTAGTTCAGCTTTAATTTCATTAATTCTTTGGGATACATTTATTCTTTTCCCAATCAAATTGTTTGTCGTGCTTTTACATGAAATTAGCCATGGACTCGCGGCCATTTTAACTGGAGGCACTGTTACTTTACTAAAAATAAACAAAGAACTTGGAGGAATTTGCAGCACAAGTGGTGGTATCGATTTTGTTATTGCTTCTTCTGGTTATTTAGGTAGTTTTATTTTTGGCGCATTAATTTTTTATTCAGGCTATGAAATTAAAGTCGGTTATTGGCTTAATATTCTAATTGCAATAATACTGATATTGTTCGCAGTAAATTTAATTGAAGGTGCCTTAGGTGTTGCTACTGCTTTTATGTATGCCTCAGCCTTAATTTTTCTTCCCATGCTACCATTTAAAAATCTTTACTTTTACATGCTCAAAATTATTGGTTTGCTAAGTTGTATTTATGTATTATTTGATATACGAGAAGACCTTTTTTCTTCAGGTAATTTTGAAAATGATGCACAAGCTTTATCCAACCTTACAAATATTTCCTCTACTGTCTGGGCTTCGCTTTGGTTCATATTTTCTCTAATTGGGATTTACTTACTATTTAGATATAGCTATAAAAAGGGGTACAAAAGTTTAAGATGAAAAATATGTTCTGCTGTACTTATCAGTATCTTTCACAAAAGAAAGCACAAAGAGGCCAGCAATAAAAAACAAACAAATTGTTAGAATTGCTGCTTTTTGGCTGCCTGTTATATAGCTTACATAACCAAAAAACAAAGGACCCACCACCGCAGAACTTTTACCAAAGAAAGAGTAAAAACCGAAAAACTCTGTTTTCTTATCCTCCGGTGTAAGTTTAGACATTAAACTTCTGCTTGTAGCTTGTGTAGCACCCATTACACTTCCTGCTAATAAACCCACAATATAAAAGGCATATTTGCCAATTAATTCTCCGTTAACATTTAAGATATTTGATAAGTACTTCATCCAAGGAAAATTATAATCACTTGTAAGAAAAGCCAGTATAATGGTAAATATCCAAATTAGAATTGAAAACACAAGGGATCTTTTTTGTCCAATTGAATCAGATAAAATGCCAAAAATAGTAGAACCTAATATTGCTGTTGTTTGCACAATAAGAAAGAATAATATTAACTGTTCGATAGAAAAATTTAATGTTGTGCTGGCGTAATTGCCGGAAAAAAATATTACAGTATTAACCCCTTCTATGTAAAAGAAAAAAGACAGCAAAAAAATTGCTAAGTTTTTATAATACTTAAGATGTTTTATCGTAGATAAAACTCTTTCAAAGCCAATTTTTATGTATGAATAATTTGCTTGTTTTTTCTTTCTATTATCCTTAATGAAAATAAAAATAGGTAATGCAAATATTAAGAAAAAAAGAGCAGAGACTGGAAATGTTTCTCGAATTAATTTATGCTGTATAAAAGGATACAAAATGGCTAATGTAGCTAATGAACCAAAATAACCCATAGCAAATCCATAACCACTAACCCTACCATAATTTTTAGATTGAGCAATTTCAGGTAGAAATGCATCATAAAAAACTAATCCAGCTTCAAAACCTATATTAGCAACAATAAAAAGAAATAAACCTGAGAGAACATCACCAGAGCCAACAAAATACAACAAAGATGTAGACGTTATGCAGAGCAAAGTAAAAAAAAGGAGGAATCTTTTTTTGCCTGCAGAGTAATCTGCAATCGCACCTAATACTGGAGAAATTAAAGCAGTAATGACCATAGATACACTTGTACCAATACTCCAGTAAAAATCTCCTATAGGTTTGTTTGAATTAACAACTTGTTTAAAATAAACTGCATATAAAAAAGTAACTACAACAATCGAATAAGAGGTATTGGCAAAATCGAACAAGGACCAGATAAAAACTATAAATTTGTTATTTAGCTTCTCTTTTCGATTTAGTTGGAAGGGATTCTTCAATAAGTCCTCTGCCAGTTTTATTTAATTTGCCGCTATTTTTAAGCTCAGAAAGGATAGCATCTAAAATACCGTTAATAAATTTACTGCTGTTAGATGTAGAATAATCTTTTGCTATCTCTATCACTTCATTGATAGAAACTTTAGGTGGAATATCAGGTGCAAAAAGCAATTCACTAATGCCTATTCTTAACAAAATTCTATCAATTAATGCGATTCGCTCCATCTCCCAGTTATTTACTCTTTCTTTTATTTTATTGTCTAACAATTCTCTATTTGCTATTACATTATTTACCAACTTCGCTGTAAACTCTCTATCAGCTTTTGATTTAACATCTGAAGTTAACCCTTCTACTAAATCAGTTAAGCCTTCTCCATTTAATTCGTATGCGTAAAGTATTTGGAGCGCTTTTTCTCTTAATATCCTTCGATAAAATTTTTTCACTTCTTACTATATTCTTAAAAAAATTAGAGTTGTTAATGTAAAATATCCATTTCAAAAATTAAATTGCAAAGAACCAAAAAAATAATAGTGCTACACTCTCCTTTAGCCTGTAGTTGAACGAATTCTTTTCAGTTAAAATATGTCCCGAGTAAACCGCATCTGCTTGTACATTAAAAAAACTACAAATATCCATAACTCTGCTTAAATGAAATTTATCAGAAATCAACAACAACGATTTAATTTTAAGTTCAGGAATAACCTCACTTTTCAAATATTTAACTTGTTCAATCGTAGTTTTAGTTTTGTTCTCCAGCAAGATTTTGGTTGTATCAATGCCTCTTTTTTTAAGAAACAACAGTGCTGTTTCGGATTCACTTAACTCACCCGGAGCACTTCCGCCAGTAAGTAATATTTTATTAATTCTACCAGACTCTAAAAGTTCCTTTGCTTTTAAGATTCTACCTTCAAAGATGGGACTTGGTTTATCCTTATTCCAGACAGCTGCTCCAAATACAACACCAAGATCATAATTTTTCTCCTTAATATTTTCTCTTTTATCAAGCAATGTATAGCCATAGGCAAAAATCAACATAAGACTAACTGCTACTGGCAGCCCAGCCAACGACCTTAAAAAATAAATTTGTCCTTCTTCTAAAAATGCAATCCAGATTAAAAAGACTAAAAGCAAAAGAAAAGTTTCATGTAAAGCGAACAATATACCAATTAATGCCTTTTTTAACGGAAAATTGATAATAAAGGTATTTTTGAAGGTAAAAAAATTTTCCGTAATCATTAATATAAAAATAAGCGGAACTAAAGCTAATGCATTAAGCAATATTGTGCTTCTAAAAAACTTATTTTCTATTACCTTGTATCTTAAAAGATAGACAATACTGCCTATAATAATTAACAACACTATAATTAAATTAAAAATATTTCCTATGTAGTTTATTCTAATCTCTTTGAATGTTAAGTTATTAATGAAGTACTTTGTAAAAATAAGTGCAGTAAAGTTTATTATCCCTGATAAGAAGATATAACTAAGCCTCTTAATATTTATTTTAGATTTTTTCAAAAAATTGCTTTCTAATAAGGAATGACCTAATAACAGAGAATATATTTTTTTTGAAATTACTAAGTAAATGTAGAAATTTTTTATAAAATAATTAATAACCGATGAAAACTTTGTTTTTGCAATTGGATAAACAAAAAATGAGGGGCCGACTAAAAAGTAAGATTTTTTTAGAAAATAGAACACGGACAACACAGATTCTAACGGATTTTCACAGACTTAATAATTGAAAAATTACTTTTTAGTCAGCCCCACATCATTGAAGTTTAAATACGATTGGTATAGAAACTTGTACTTTTACTGGTTTCCCTCTTTGTTTACCTGGTTTAAATTTAGTTTTCAAGACAGCATCAACAGCAGCTTCATCGCAGCCAGCGCCAATTCCTTTTATTACTTCAGCTTTTACCACGTTGCCATTTTCATCAACGTAAGCTTTAACAAAGACTCTGCCCTGAACGCCTGCCCTTTTAGCAATTTCTGGATAAACAATTTTTTGTTGAATAGCTTCAATACCACCAATTGGTTCAGGTTGCTCTTCAACAGCAACAAAGAATACGGGCTCTTCTTCAGTCTTCTCTTCTTTTGGTGGTGGAGGTGGAGCTGAAACTTGTTGATTAACATCAAGCTCTGTAGTACCAATTTCTATATCTTCAAGAACATTATCAGATGGAGCTTCAATTGGGATTGGTGGTTTTGGTGGTGGAGGTGGTGCACTTTCTTGTTTAGTATGTACAATATCCTCCACATTAACTAATTCTTGTGGAGCTACAATTTTTGCTTCTGTTTTTTTAAACTTTGGGAAATACTTAAACGCTACAATTAGAAAGGCCAAAGCAATAATTAAACTTATCTCAAATACCTTTCTGTACTTCAGCTTTAAATCATATTTTGGATTTTTAGATAAAGCCACTTTTTTCCTCCTAAAATCACTTTCTTGCGGTGTTAACTTAAAAAATGATTTTTGCTTTGTCAATGAATTTTATCTTTTTTACAAATGTTGAGCCTAATGGTTCCATATATTTTTTCATTCATTTTTATTTAATTCATAATTTTTTATAAATAAAAAAACAACTGTTACGCCTAATATTATTCCTATAAAATCAGCTAATAAATCTAATATGTCATAATATCTATTTGGTATAAAAATTTGATGAAGCTCATCAATAACAGCATAAAATAACAAAATGAAAATCGTACTTAATGAGGAATTTTTTGACAGCTTTTCTACTTTGGTCTGAAAGTGTAACATTAAATTAAATAATATTGCTAAGATAAAATAAGCAACTAAATGTTCAATTTTATCACTCAGTTTTAATACTAAAAAAGGTAAATACTCTCCAGGTAAACTAGTAGCAATAAAAAGAACAATCCAGTAAAGGGTTAAAGGAAAATATATTAAGAGAAACTTTTTTTCTTTAATATGATTGTATAAATGAGTTCCTAATAAATTTAATCGCATTGGGGAAATTTTCCATAATATCATTTGGAGTAATACCAAGTTCAGTTTTTTCTTCCAATAATATATCTGCTGATAGACTATGCAAGTAAACAGCAGAAATCAAGGCATCCTCAAGATTATTTGCCTGAGCAAGAAAGCCTGCAATTATGCCTACTAATACATCGCCACTACCAAATTTTGCCATGCCAGGATTACCTGTAGTATTTATCAAAGCATCGCCTTCTGGAGTAAATATTATAGTTGGGGCTCCTTTTAGTACTAAATAGCAACCTGTCTCAATTGCAAAATTTTTACCAATTGACATCTGTTCTTTGTTCAGTTTAGTTAAATCAACTCCTAACATACTTGCGAACTCTTTATGATGAGGAGTTAACACTTTTCCTTTTAAGGATATTTCCTTAAAATTGTTATTACCAAGAGCATAGATAGCATCTGCGTCAATTATAAAAGTTGTGTTTTTGTTTTCCGATAATATTTTTAGCACCGCCTCCTGCGTTTCTTTTTCTCTGCCAAGACCGGGACCAATTGCAGTAACATCAGACCAAATTATTTTTTCTCTAATTTCATCACAATTGTCAATTGACAAATAACCTTTAGAGTTATCGTTGTAAGGCAATACAATTGCACCTTCCAATTTTTCTTGGGCAAGTACTTTAATAGAATTAGGGAATGCTAAAAAACAAGCACCGGCACCAGCTTTTAACGCTGAATTAGCAGTAAAAAAAGAAGCCCCAGGCAAATTTGCAGAGCCTGCAATTACAAAGACTTTGCCCGCAGAGTATTTGTAATCATCTAATTCACGTTGAGGTATTCCAAAATATGCATCCTCAGGTTCTATTAAATATTCCGAAACAGACAATTGTTCAAAATATTTCTTACCAATACCGATACTACCTTTTACAATCTCGCCGGAATGTTTATATCCTTTAGAGTAAAATAAACCATTTTTTAGCTCAGCTAAGGTTATGGTTAAATCAGCGTTAAAAATTGTTTCTCCCCAAGCATATTCTAAATCTAATCCTGTGGGTAAATCTACTGCAATCTTATAACAATCAATCTCATTAACCTTATCAACAATAGATTTGTATGGTTCAGATAATTCACCTCTTGAGCCAGTACCTAACATTGCATCTATAATTAAATCACAAGTATATAAATCTGAAAGGTCTTTAACGCTTTCATAAAAAATAATTTTCGATTCAGGATAGAACGAAATTATGTTAGATAGTATTCTAAAATTAACTAATGCATCTCCCTTTAATTCTTCTTCGGTGCCCAAAGAGACAATAATTACTCTATACCCATTATTTAAGAAATGCCGTGCAGTGGCAAAACCATCACCACCATTATTTCCTTTGCCACAAAGAATACCCACATTCTTAAACTCAATTTTTTCTGATAAATTTAAAATCACATTTTCATAAATACTCCGCGCAGCATTCTCCATTAAAATTATACTAGGCATTCCTAAAGAATTAATGGCAAAATTATCAGCATCTCTAATTTGTTGTGCTGAGTATAATGGTATCATTTCTTACCTCATAGAGATTTACAAAAACAAAGGCAAGATATAAAAGAAAATATCTATTTTAAATTAACTAAAGAGTAATTACCGAAATGATTAAATTAAGCAGCGTATCAGGGAATAAACCAAAAATCAGAACAAGAAGCCCACAAATGGTAATTGTTGTTAGACCAAAGCTATCATAATTAAATTTAATTGTTTCTATAGGTTCACGAAAATACATATAAACTACTATTCTTAAGTAAAAGTAAACGCTAATTATACTCGAAATAACCCCAATTATTGCAAGCCAGGTTAAATTACTCTCGATTGCCCCAATAAAAACGTAATATTTACCAAAAAACCCGGCTAAGGGAGGAATACCAGCTAAAGCAAACATAAACAGAGCCATAAAAGCTGCCAAGACAGGATTTTTATTGCCCAAGCCGGCATATGATTTAATTCCTAATTGTGAATCATTTTCTCCTTCTATCATAGCTACTACTTCAAAAGCACCAACATTCATAAACGTATAAGCTGCTAAATAAAATATTATTCCAGCTTCGCTAGAAACATTGCCAGCTGCTAAACCTATAGACATGTAACCAGCATGAGCAATTGAAGAATAGGCCAACATTCTCTTAATGTTATCTTGTGCAATTGCTACAATGCTTCCATATAACATTGAAAAAGTAGCAATTGCGGCAAAATATGGTCTAAACTTATTAACAATTTGTGCATTAAAAATTGCTGAAAGAACAATAATCAAAACACTAAAAGCTGCGGCCTTTCCTGCTGTAGACATTATTCCAGTTACTGTGGTAGCCGAACCCTGATAAACATCTGGCACCCACATGTGAAACGGGAAAGCAGCAATTTTAAAACTGAAACCTATCAAAAACAGAACAAAGCCAACAATAAATAAAGGATTGTTAATTAATATGCTGAAACTAGAAAGAATATTATCAATTTTTGTTGTACTAGCAGTACCATAAATCAAAGCAATACCATAAACAATAAAACCAGTAGCAAAAGCACCTAAAAGAAAATACTTCATTGATGCTTCATTAGCCGAAGCTTTTTTTCTGTTTATGCCGGCTAAAACATAAAAACAAATTGACATTAGTTCTAATCCCAAAAAAATCATTAAAATATCTTTTGCACCAGCCATCATCATCATGCCTAAGACTGCAGATTGTATAAGGATGTAGTATTCACCATAGTAAGTGCCATACTTTATCAAGTAATTCATCGAACCCAGCACTATTAAAGCAGCAGCCATATTAAATATAAAATTAAATATTGAAGCACTGCCGCCTACTTTCAACATTCCATTAAATAAAGTACTTTGTTGATTAATGTTAATTATAGAAAGAACAGTGGTAACTGCGAACAAAATTATAGAAAACCAAGGAAGTATCAGTTCGCTTTTTTTACTAGAAATCTCGATAACAATTGAAATTAAAATTCCGCCTCCTATAATTAAAAAAGGAAGCAACTGATATAGTTCTGTTGAATTCTGATACATAATTACTCTATGAATAAAATATTGTCGTCAATTTCTTCTATGGTTAATTTATGGTTTTCTTTCAAATGTAATGCTAATTTTTTGTGATTATTTATGTTAAACAAGTCTTTCCCCTTTTCCACCACCACTAATTTTATTGCTTCGTATTTAGTAACAACTTCTTTTAGATTCTTGTAAGCATGGAAATAAATTTCTGTGTAATCTTCTTTAACTGAGTAATTAGCAGAAGCTTTGGGTGTATTAAACTCCATTATTATTTCATCTTCTATAATTGCCTTTAATATTTCAGCAGTAAAAGGTAACAAGACCCTATTACCGTAGTATAGCCCATCTATTTTATTTTCTAATACCTCATCAATTGTCCTCATAAGTCTACCTTAAGCATATAACACATACCAGATTAATAAAAATACTGGCAATAAAATCGGAATTGAATACTTAACCATGTACCCAAAGAAACTTGGCATTTCAATGCCAGCACGTTCAGAAATCGATTTAACCATAAAGTTCGGCCCATTACCTATGTAAGTCATTGCACCAAAGAAAACAGCAGCTATTGATATTGATTGCAAATAAACAGGGTAAAGGTGCTGAAATAATTGAACATCGCTTTTCAGATTTACATTTAGTCCGTACTTGCCAAGTTCGGCACTAAGAAAATTTAAATAAGTTGGTGCATTATCTAATAAAGCAGAAAGAATACCCGTTGCCCAATAAAATGACCCTGGATTTAATTTATCACCTAATATTTTTGCTTCGTAAGCAATTAACTGCAGGGCTGGTATCATTGTAGCAAAAATTCCTGCAAATAAGTAAGCCACCTCTTTAATAGGTTCAAAATCGAATTCATTAGCCATTAATATATTTTTATCAGCATTTTTATAAGATAAATAAACTACAGTGAACATGATTATCTCTCTTACTCCAAACGGTAAAGGTGATAAGTTAGGCACCCAGCTGAAAATGTTTGGATCAATAAATACTGAAATTAATATAACTAGTAAATACAAAAGATTTTTTGTACCCTTAAGTTCAAACTTACCAGTGAAGTAACTTTCTTTATTATTAATGAATATATTTTTTGCATCAATAAAAAAGAAAATAGCTAAAAGTAGCAGAATAGCAGGCAGCCATATATACCATATATGAATTGAAAACCAGAAAAAATCAATTCCACGCAAAAAGCCCAAAAAAAGTGGTGGATCACCAATTGGAGTTAAAGCGCCACCAATGTTGCTTACAATGAAAATAAAAAATATTATATGGTAAGCTTTAATCCTGTTCTTGTTTATTTTTATAAATGGGCGGATTAGCAGCATAGAAGCGCCGGTAGTACCAATTATGTTTGCTAATATTGCACCAATGAACAATATTATTGAATTCAATAAAGGAGTTGATTTACGATCTATTTTTATAAGAATACCGCCTGAGGCAACAAATAAAGAGGATAACAATGCAATAAAAGAAATATATTCAGCTAAAGTGTGTAAAAGGCTATGTGTATCTTTCAAAAAAAATAAATAATAAATAACAGTAATTGAACCGAGTAGGATTGCAATCTTAGGATAATGATGTTCCCAAAAATGTCTATAAAACAAAGGACCAGTAGCAATCATTAATAACAGAAGAAAAAAAGGAATTACCATTAAAGCTTCTGGCAAATTAGAAGTGTTTTCTAAAACAGAACTATCTACGGCAAGTGTAAGTCCACTACTCAACACCAGTAAAATTGCTATATATTTTACTTTCTTTAATAATCTCATGAATTATTTTAATAAGTTAAAAGTAAAAGAGCCGACGCTTTTTAATATTGACTCAGAAGATAATTTTGTTACTTCAAGAAATGTACTAGGATAAATACCAATCCACACAATAAAAATTAGTATCGGTATCAATACAATCAGCTCTCTTGCTGTCATATCATATAATTTATTGTTCAGTTCGGAATTTTTAACTTCGCCAAATACAACTCGTTGATACATCCATAATAAATAGACAGCTGCAAAAATAACCCCACTAGTAGCAAATATAGTAAACCACCAACTGTTTAATACAGTCGATTTAAATGAGCCGAGCAGAATTAGAAATTCACCTACAAAGCCATTCAGTCCCGGCAATCCAATAGAAGAAAGTGAAACAATCATTAAGACGGCAGAATAAATTGGTATTATTTTAGCAATTCCGCCGTAATAAGAAATTTCACGCGAATGGGTTCTTTCATAAATTATTCCGACTAAAAGGAACAATGCCCCAGTTGATAGTCCGTGATTTATCATTTGGATTACAGCGCCTTGGACAGCTTCTTCAGTCATTGCAAAAATACCAAGCACTACGAATCCCAAGTGAGAAACTGAAGAATAAGCCACAAGTTTTTTCATATCAGGCTGTACCATTGCCACTAAAGCTCCGTAAATTATTCCAACAACTGCTAATATAGAAATAAACGGAGCAAAATTAACGGAAGACTGAGGAAAGAGGGGCAAACAAAATCTTAGGATTCCATAAGTGCCCATTTTAAGCAGAACACCTGCTAAAATTACAGAGCCTGCTGTTGGAGCTTGAACGTGAGCATCAGGCAACCACGTATGAAGTGGAAATATCGGGACCTTAATTGCAAAACTTAGCAAGAACGCGAAGAACATCCATTTTTGGATTTGCTGCGGAACATTAGGCCCAACTTTATACAAATCAAGTAAATTTGTTGTAAACGAACCGAGTGAATTTGATGCATAGACTGCCAGCCAAATAATTGCAACTAACATCAGCAAACTGCCAAACATGGTATAAATAAAAAACTTTACCGAGGCATAAATTCTTTGCTCCCCGCCCCAAATTCCAATAATAAAATACATTGGAATCAGCATTGCTTCCCAAAAAACATAGAATAAAAACATATCTAAAGACATAAAGACGCCAACCATGCCCGTCTCTAAAAACAGCATCATGAAACTGAACATCTTCACTTTTCTGTCGATAGCTTTCCAGCTTGAGAGTAGTGTTAAAGGAGTTAAAAAAGTAGTTAACAAAATTAATAACAAAGAAACACCGTCAATGCCAACAAAATAACTAATATTAAGGCTCTTTACCCAAACAATTTTGTCTTGAAACTGGAAACCTGAAACCGATTTGTCAAATTTAGAATAAATCACCAGTGAGATAACAAACGTCAATAACGAGACTGCAAAGGTAAACCAGCGAATTGCTTTAGGTTTTTCTTCTTTTAATAAAAGTACAATTAAACTCCCTGCAACAGGAGTTAAAAGCAAATATGTAAGCAAATGATTTTGTTCCATAAGTGATTTATAAACTAAAAATTATCCACAGTAAAACAGCAGCTATTCCGATCATCATAACGACAGCATAAAACTGGGCAACTCCGGTCTGCATCTTCCTGATTATTTTGGAAGTTTTTTCAACTAATTCAGCTGTGCCGTTTACGATCCCATCAATTAAGAAGGCATCAGTAAATTTCCAAAGTATTTTTTCAGAGCTTTTTTGTATTGGCTGGACTACTGCTGCTTCATAAAATTCGTCAACAAAATATTTATTGAGCAATAAGTTGTAAATGTTCTTAAATTTTCTTTTAACTGTTTCAGCAATAGCAGGCTTTTTAGTGTAAACGTAATAGGCAAAATAAATTCCTGTTAATGCCAAAGCAATAGAGATAATCATTAAAAGAATTTCTTCAGAGGGAGTATGCATACTGTAGAATGAGAGTTTTTCTTCAGCAGGTTTAAATACAGGTTCAAGCCATAGTTCAAATTTATTTCCTCCCTCGCCGGAAAATACAGATGGTATGCCAATGTAACCTCCTATTGCAGATAATATCCCAAGAATTATTAATGGTATGGTCATTACTTTAGGTGACTCATGAGGTAACCGCCCATCATCACCTTTTTCTTCAAGAGAGGAGGTCTTTAAAAATCTTTCTTTGCCTAAAAAGGTTAAAGAAAATAAACGGAATATATAAAATGCTGTTAGTAATGCTGTAATTGCCCCTATTATCCAATAGAAAAAGCTGCCTTGGCTAAAAGAATACCACAAAATTTCATCTTTACTAAAAAAGCCTGAAAAACCTGGGAAGCCTGATATCGCTAAAGCAGCAATTAAGAAAGTAAAGTATGTTATAGGCATATATTTTTTTAGTCCACCATAGTATTGAATATCCTGTTGTTCGTGCATAGCATGAATAATAGAACCAGCTCCAAGAAATAATAATGCTTTAAAAAATGCATGAGTCATAACATGAAATATAGATGCTGAAAACGCGCCAACGCCTGCAGCAAGAAACATGTAGCCTAATTGGCTTATTGTAGAATATGCAAGAATTTTTTTAATATCATTTTGTACCAATCCTATAGTTGCTGCAAATAAAGCGGTCAATAAACCAATGACTGCTACTAATGTCATAACTATGGGTGCCGAAACAAAAATAATCGAAGTTCTTGCAACCATATAAACTCCTGCAGTAACCATCGTAGCAGCATGAATTAATGCAGAAACAGGTGTAGGACCTGCCATTGCATCGGGTAACCAAACATAAAGTGGAATTTGGGCTGATTTACCCGTAGCACCAATGAATAAGAAAAGTGCTATTAAATTAAAAATTGAAGATGGGAATGAAGAATTTTGTGCAATTGAAAATACCTCATTAAAATTAAGGGAGCTGAAGGTAGAATAGATTAAGAACATGCCCAACAAAAAGCCAAAATCTCCAATACGATTTACAATAAAAGCTTTCTTAGCCGCTTGGGCTACTGTTCCCTTTTCAAATTTCTTATCATACCAAAAACCAATTAATAAATAAGAACAAAGACCAACACCTTCCCATCCTAAAAACAATACAACAAAATTATCGGCAAGAACTAAATTCATCATAGCGAAAATGAACAGATTAAGATAAGCAAAGAATCTCCAAAAGCCTTTATCGCCATGCATGTAACCTATAGAATAGACATGAATTAAAAAGCCCACACCAGTAACAATCAAAGACATTACAAGTGAAAGTTGGTCAACTAAATAGCCAAATTTAATATTAAGTCCACCAGCGTTCAGCCAACTAAACAATTCGATTGTATTACTCCTTTGTTCAATTGGCAAGCTTAAGGTCTCAAAAAAAGCAAATAATGAAATTAAAAATGACAATCCTATAGTAGCACTACCAATAGTTCCAATTATCTTTTCATTTTTAATTTTAGGACCGAGCAAGCCATTAATTAAAAAACCTATTAAAGGAAAAATTATAGCTAATGGCATGTAATTAATCATCTTTTAACTACCATTTAAATATGTTTATTTTATCAATATCTACAGTTAATTTATTTCTAAATATTGCAATTATGATTGCCAGTCCAACAGCTGCTTCTGCTGCGGCTACTGTCATAACAAAAAAAACGAAAACCTGTCCAATTGCATTTCCCAAATAAGAAGAAAAAGCAACTAAAGTTAGATTTGCAGAATTAAGCATTAGTTCGATGCACATAAAAACGATAATTGCATTTCTTCTGATTAACACTCCAGCAACTCCCACTGAAAACATAAATCCGCTTAGTATCAGATAGTATTCTATAGGTATTGTTGCCATTTAAGATTTTCCCTATTGATTAATTGAATAAACACTATATTAATTAAATTTCTTTTTTGCCAAAATAATTGCACCTATAGTTGCTGCAAGTAGTAAAAAGCCAGCTGCTTCAAAAGGTATTATATAATTCGTATATAATTCTTTTCCAATATTTTGAATTGTACCTATTTGTGCACTCAAATTTGGGTTACTCTGAATAGAATTTGACGGTTTTGCGAGAAAAATTAAATATGCTATTTGAGCAAACACAAAGATAGTAATTAATATTGCAAAAAATTTTATGAATCTTTTATCAGTTAAGAATTTGTATTCGCTCGAAGTATTTAGCAACATTAATACAAAAAGGAAGAGAACCATTATTGCGCCGGCATAAACGATTACCTGCACTACTGCAATAAATTGAGCATTAAGAAGCAAGTATAAGCCAGCTAAAGCAAAAAAATTTAATATCAAAAAAACAGCACTAATTACAGGGTGAGAGCGAGTTATCATCATTACTGCTGAGAGTGCAGCTACTAAAGCAAAAACAATGAATAAAATTAGTTCAAAGTTCATATTTAGGGTGTATTCCTATATATCATTCTTGGAAAAGGAATTGCTTCTCTTAAATGTTCTAAACCGCAAATCCAGCTTACTGTTCTCTCTAATCCAAGCCCAAATCCTGAATGAGGCACAGAGCCGTAACGCCTTAAATCCAGGTACCATTCAAAATATTCTTGAGGAAGGTTATTTTCTTTAATTCTTGTGATTAAAGTTTCCAAATCATCTTCTCTTTGGCTTCCTCCGATAATCTCACCATAACCTTCAGGTGCCAAGACATCAACAGCAAGTGCCAGCTTTGGATTATTAGGGTCACGCTTCATATAAAAAGCTTTGACTTCTGCTGGGTATCTGTGTACCATGACAGGTTTATCAAATTCTTCTGAGATTAATGTTTCGTCAGTACCTCCAAAATCATTACCCCACTGAAAATCTATACCTTTCTTTTTTAATATTTCAACTGCATCATCATAACTTATCCTTGGAAATGGTCTTTTCACATTTTCTAATTTTGATGTATCTCTTTCAAGTTCTTTTAATTCTTCTCTTCTATCTTCCAACACTGTTTGGACAACATATTCAAGGAACTCTTCTGCGAGGTCCATATTATCATCTAAATCATAAAAAGCCATTTCTGGTTCTACCATCCAAAATTCTGTTAAATGTCGGCGTGTTTTAGATTTTTCTGCTCTAAAGGTTGGTCCAAAAGTATAAATTTTACCAAAAGCCATTGCGCCAGATTCACCGTACAATTGTCCAGATTGTGTAAGATACGCTTTGCCTAAATCGAAATATTCCATTTCAAATAAAGTTGAGGTTCCTTCGCAAGCATTTGGAGTAATAATTGGCGGGTCGAACAGTACAAAACCATGTTCATCAAAAAAATCTCTAATAGCTTTAACTATTCTATGCCGTATTTTAAGAATAGCGACTTGTCTTTTTGATCTAATCCACAAATGTCTATGGTCGATAAGGAATTCAATTCCATGTTCTTTTGGAGTAATTGGATATTCTTTTGCGATGGAAATTATTGATAAATTTTTGACGTCTAACTCGTAGCCCCCAATTGCCCGTGGTTCTTCTTTAACAGTTCCCGTAACTTCAAAAGACGATTCTTGTGTAATCTTATCGGCGTTATCAAAAACCTCGTCAGTAACATTGCCTTTAAAAACAACGCATTGAGTATAACCAGTACCGTCGCGTAAAATTAAAAATTTTATTTTCCCACTTGACCTTTTATTGTAAAGCCATCCTTTTAGTGTAACTTCTTTGCTTACATAATTTTTTAGATCTTTGATATAGACTGTGGGCTTCATTATCAGTATTAAGTTAAAAAAATGACTTTCAAATATAAGCAAGGCTTTCATAATAATGCAAAAAAATGAAATAACAGGTGTTAAATAAAAAATTGCTGTCCAGAGTAATTTTGAAATCAAATTTCGAAGGGATGAATTACCAAATAAATTTTGAAAACTTCATGATTTTGGACTATTCTACTTGTCTTGTAAATCAATCCCTATCTCGTCCATACGGGACTTTTAACTTCAGTTTGATATTTATTTATTCTATAACTATATAATCCCTAAAGGGATTACATTGGTTTAAGCATAATCTAAGCTTTATTGTCCCCTCAGAACAAAATATTTTTAGGATAAAGAACAAAGAAATAGATTAAGTCCATTTAGGGACGAAATAAAAAATATATTGGACAGATATGGAAATAATAGGTGTTAAATAAAGAGCATCATAGAGATGGAAAAAGCCAAATTAAACGCTCAAGGGTTGGACTCGTTTTCAGTACTATTTTCTATATCCATATTGTTATTTTGTTCTTGATTGCGATTGACATTATTAATATTGAGTTTAATATTCAGCATTACCATTGGCGATTCTCTTGTGTATTGTCTATTTAAATAAAAATCGCTGCTCCATGTTGTATTTTTATATTTCGCTGTTTTGAACAAATCCCTCACTTGCAATGTAACACTTAGTAATTTGTTAAATAACTCATGCTTAATAGCAAGGTCGGTTCTGAAATAACCATCTATTTTACCTTGTGAGAAAACCGTTGGACTGTTATAAGAAAAATTGAATTGTAGGTTAGTCCCATCAAAAATTTTAAGTGTATTATTTAATCTTGCGTTCCAGTTAAAACTTTTCCTTTCAAAAGGTTGGCCGAGTATATTCCCATTAATTCTGTAATCATAAAAATTACCCATTAAATCAACGGTCCAATATTTTACAGGAGCCAAATTCATCATTATTTCAGATCCTAAAGAATAATCGGTTCCAACATTATCGAAAGTTGTAAGAGTAACATTTTCTGAATATGCAGACCGGATATCATCAATTTTATTTCTATTAATTCTGTAGTAGAAATCAGTTGAAAAAACAATGTCACCAAAAATATTTTTATAACTTAACTCGTAAGAATCGATTAATTCCGGCAGTAAGGACGGGTTACCCTGTCGAACATTATTTGCATCTATCCACGTTACAAAAGGTTCAAGATGCCATCCGTGTGGTCTATCTATTCTTTTAGTGTAACTTGCCATTATTTTTTGTTCACTTGAGAAGTCAAAAGACATGTGTATTCCTGGGAAATAATCCCAACGGTCAATTTTAAAAGAATTATTATCGTCAACATTAATTAATCTGTAAGTATATTCCGTTCTAAAGCCAAGTTGTAAGCCTAAGTTTCCTAGTTGTTTCGAGAAAATAGAATAAAGCGAATGCTGCGTTGTTTTATAGTCATTAATATGAGAGAATTGATTAAGAAATTCATATTGACCAGTATCAAAATTATAATTTAAAAGATCAGTATAATCTCTCGAATTATTTATTTCGTTCTGATAGCCTGCTTCAAATTTAGTGTTATTATCCAAAGGCAATGTATAATCAATTTTTGTTTCTAAATCATTACTTGGTCCTTTTTCTGTGGTGCGTTTACCATCATTAATTAACCCTTCTGAAAATAATTCGGTCAATGAATATTCATCAGAATTGTGAAAGCGATAATAGAGGTTAAGTGAGATTTCATGTCCTTCTGAATTGAACTTATGATTAAATGTAGTGCCTAGTGCAAGTCCAGGTCCTGACCTACCAGTTGTACTCTTGTTCAAATTAAAAATCATACCTAAGTTTTCTGTTGACCACTGCTGGTGATTTGCATTTGAACTCATTAAAAAATCTCTGTAGTGATATCTAGTATTGAAACTAAGCACATCGTAATTACTTATTTTAAAATCGATATTCCCTCTAAATCCATAATTAGTGAACCCTCTGGTAGAAGTCCCAGAGGTCAACAAATAGTAGGTGGTTCCATTAATTGTAGTACGATTATCTTCTGAACTTGTACCTGGAAAATTAAATTTTCTATAATCAGCTCCAAGATCTATGGTAGCAAGTGAGTTTTTATATTCAAACAATACATTTCCACCCAACTTGTCGTTTAGCCCAGCATTTAAATTTGATAAAACACTAGCACCTACATCCTTTTGCTTTTTCAGAATAATATTTATTATACCAGCTGTTCCTTCTGGATCATATTTTGCTGAAGGGTTTGTAATTATCTCTATACTTTCAATGGAACCAGCGTCAATTTGCTGTAATGCATCCTGTGGTTCAAGAACTGAAGGACGACCATCAATATAAACTGTAAAATTTGTGCTACCTCTTAGACTAACATTGCCGTCAATGTCAACGGTAACTGAGGGAACGTTTTCCAGTATGTCAACTGCAGTGCCTGATAGTGAAGTCCCCATTTTTGAAACATCAATTACTTTCTTATCTATCTGATACGAAATAGCGGATTTGTCACCTTCAACCACTACCTCGTTAAGTTTTATTGAGCTTGATACTAAAGCCAATTCACCTAAATCAAGTTTTGTCCCATTAGTCTTTATTGAAATACTATTTATCCTTTTTGTCTCATAACCAATAAACTTAATTTCAAGGTAATATTGACCATTTGGAACATTCTCTATTGAAAAGTATCCATTTTCATCAGAAGCAGTTCCCCTAATCTGAGAACCATCCGTCTCCGAATACAGTAAAATGTTTGCATATGGTATAGCAACTTTTGCCTTAAAATCATATACTCTTCCCTTTATTACACTATTTGATTTTTGATTTATTTGCTGTGCATTTACACTGAAGGAAAATACCAATAAAATAATAGCCAGAATAATTTTTCTCATCTACCAACCTAAACTAAATTAAAAGATAGATTTATTATTAAGACAACTTGGAATTAAAATAAGTTTAAAGACTAACAAACTTCATGGAAAAAAAGTTATAGATTTGGTAATACTGACGCCAAATTTAGATAAAAAAGACTTGGGTTAAAATAAATTTTTTGTTTTGTTGCATTTTTTCTGCAAGAAGAATTTTTACTTTTATGGTATACTATTATGAATGAGTTATTTTTGATGATTTTAAAAACATTTCTATGGTTGACGGATAATTTATTATAAAGGGAACCCAATATTTAATTGTACCACTGCCGAAAAGCCACCTTGTTCAATAAATTTATTTGTAACTTGACTAACAGGAATTGCAAAAGTTCCATTATCCATCTTATCAATCTGATAGAAAGAATAAGCAGCTGTACCCTCCACACTAATATAGTCTGGCACCAAATGTAAGATAATGCCACCTCCTATATAATAACCAATTTTCGTTTTATCGGTATTAATTTTATAATTTGATTCTGTATTACCATTAATTGAAGTTTCACTAACAAATTCTGGATTAAAGAATGTGATACCTCCTTCTAACAATTTAATATCTAAAATAGTTATAATAGGTATGCCGATATCTAATCCAATTCCCCAGTGATTTAGTGATAATCTATAAGTATTCTTTTCAATTCCGTTAACTGTGCTTTGAGAATAACTGTGTTCTTCTTTAAGAAATTGAAAGTATCCTTTAGCGGAGAAAAAAACACTCGTAAACTTTGCACGGAATATGTTAGCTCCAATTCTATAACCCGTCGCCTGCTCAAATTTTAAATTTTCATCTGAAGAGATTTTACCCACATTTAAAATTTTTAACGAATTGTTCAAGCCATCTGCCTTATAATTATATTGTGCAATACCGCCATAAACTCCACTTAAACCTAAGCAACCGAAGCCAAAAGTTTGAGAGTAATTGTTTGAAGTAAGCGAGAGAAAAAAAAGTAAAGCAAGAATTATTTTTAGTCCCAAAGCTTTCATTGATTTTAAACTATTGTTAAACAGAACTTACAAAAATTATTACAATTAGACCAAAGAAGGCAAATTTATTCTAACAATTAAAGCAGCAAACAATTATTAACATTAAAGAGAAAATTTTTAAGCGCCGCTTTCGAGTCCATGACCAGAAGAGCTCAACTCACTTTTTCGAAGCAAAAATGCAAATAACAATCCAAAGAAACCAAGGGAAGAAAAAATCCACATGCCTGTATTATAGCCTGAAGGATTTTGTGCACTCGCATGAGAAATATCGTTAACAAAGCCAATGATAATATTAAATGCAAAAAGTCCAATATTTTGTATCATTGTCATTAATCCATAAGCAGTGCCTAATTTAGTATTATCAACAATTAAGGCAACAGAAGGCCACATAACAGCAGGTACCAACGAAAAAGCAATTCCCATCATCGACATTGGAATTAAAAGGTAAATTGGAATTGATGCATGGATATCAAAAAAACTAATATTAATATTCACAAAGCTGCTTGCATCCATTACTTCAGGTCTGCCGAACTTATATGCCATCATTAAGTAAACTGGAATAATTAACAAAGAGCCAAACATCATCAGCAAAGACCTTTTCCCAATTTTGTCAGCCAACAATCCAAAAAGAGGTGTAAATATCATTGCAGCCAAAGTAAGCATGCTTGATAAATTTCCGCCGACTTCTCTTGTTGTATTGTGTGCGTCTTGAAAAAATTTTATGGCAAAAGTTTGAAATGGGAACATAGCTGAGTAGAAGGTAACACAAAGAGCTGTTATATACCAAAAAGATTTATGAAATGTAAATACTTCTTTAAGAACAACTTTTTCCTGCTCACCTTCTTTTGGCAGCGAATATTTTTTCGTCCCAATTAAATCAAGAAAGTAGTAAATAAGAATTGTAACCAAAGCAAAAACACCAGCTCCTACTGTAATCCACAATGGCGATTGCCAATAATTATAAAGATTTTTACCCCAAGTTGGAGAGTTTAATGCCAAAAATGAACCTAATCGAGCAACTGTTAAGTTTAGTCCGAATGCAAACGACAATTCTTTCCCTTTAAAATACCTTGCTATTATTGTAGTTATTGCTACAATCATTGACTCTGCACCCAACCCAAAAATCAACCGCCCGGCTGCCATTACATATATTTGTCCAGTTACAGCGGTCACAAGTGAACCAATCATTATTAAGGTAGTAAATATTAAAACTGAGAGTCTTGTACCGATTCTATCAATTATAATTCCGCCAATTAGAACCATTATTATGTTAGGAAAACTATATATGCCTTGCAGCAATCCAATATCTGCATCGGTAAAGTTGAGTTGTTTTACTAATAAATCAGCGAGTGGACTAATGCTATCATAAATATAGTAATTGCCAAACATTGCCAAGCTTACAAAGAGCAAAATACCCCATCTAAAAAGGGCTGATGGCTGAGGCTTAGGACCAAGATTATTTTGCATATTAGTCTTAATTTTTTAAAAAATTTTGCTCTTGACCCGCATAGTTCTAGTTAAATTACTAAGGTCAAGAGCAGTAATAAATTAATTAGCAGGAACACTTTTCAACACGTTTAACAAAAGTTCCCAAAATCTTGCAACTGTACTAATCTGAACTCTCTCATCAGGTGAATGGGCACCAATAATAGTTGGGCCAAAAGAAATCATATCCATTTGAGGATATTTTTCTTTTATAATTCCGCATTCTAATCCAGCATGTATAGCTTTAACCTCGGGCTCTTTTCCATAAAGAGAATTAAATACACTTTTCATTATTCCAAGTATTGGAGAATGAATATCGGGTTTCCAGCCCGGGTAGCCATCACCATGTTTAACTTCTGCTTTTGCCAGTTTAAATATTGTAGCAACCACAGATGAAATATCATTTTTTTCTGAATCCACTGAACTTCTTTGGCTAGTTATAATGTTAACATTTTTACCTTTTGTTTCAACCACAGCTAAGTTTGTTGATGTCTCTACCAGACCAGGAATATCTGCGCTCATTTTAATTACACCATGAGGAACTGCATAAAGAGCAGCTAATAAATTATAAGTTGAAGCTTTATCCATTATTTTGCTGCGAGATTTAATCTGCGATGCAGAAACATTTAATTCAGGTTCAACGGATGACAATTCACTTTGAATAATTTTGTTATAATCTTCCACAAAATTAGTAACGTCATTAAAGAACTTAGAATTAACCCTAATATCAGCGAAGCATTCGCGTGGTATTGCGTTATGTTTACTTCCGCCGTTAATACTAATAAGTCTAATATCAAATTTTTCAAAAAGCTGAATTAACAAACGGGCCATAATTTTTATAGCATTTCCTTTGCCTGCTGAAATATCTAACCCTGAATGCCCACCTTTAAGACCTTTAACACTAATATTAAGCGGAGTTGAGTTTTTGGGCGGTTCTGTCAACTTAGAAACAAATTTTGCAAAAGTGTTTTGACCCCCTGCACAACCGATATACAAAGCACTATCTTCTTCAGAATCCATATTAAGTAAAATTTTTCCCTCAGCAAAACCTGGTTGAAGAGCCTGTGCACCAAACAGGCCAGTCTCTTCATCTAATGTAAATAATGCTTCAATTGGCCCATGTTCAATTTCTTTTGATTCTAATACAGCTAACGCAGCAGCGACGCCAATTCCGTTATCGGCTCCAAGAGTAGTACCTTTTGCTTTTACCCAGTCTCCATCAACATAAGGTTGTATCGGGTCTTTTTCAAAATCATGTTGTACATCGCTGTTTTTTTCAGCCACCATATCAAGATGACACTGGAGCGTAACAGTCTGTAAATTTTCTTTTCCTTCAGTAGCTTTCTTTTTAACAAGAATGTTGCCAAACTTATCTACTTTATACTCAAGATTATTTTTTTTAGCAAATGAAATAATATATTGTGAAATTTTCTCTTCTTTGCGAGAAGGACGCGGAATCTTACAGATTTCTTCAAAATGATTCCATAATATTTGTGGTTGTAAACGACCAAGTTTTTCACCCATCTTGGTTCTCCTTTTTTTGAATTTCTTTGAAAGTTATTAATCTTTGTTCATATAGCTGAGTTATATACTTAGAAATTCTGTATTCTGCTTGATAAAATCCATCACCAAATTTTTCTTTCATTTTTTTAGCAATACTGCCAACAGTAGTAAGACCATCCATATTTAACCAGACAAACGAACCATACTCGTCGAGGTTTAATTTTATATTAGGTGACTTTAATAGAGGCAAAAGATATTTTACAGCTAACTTCCTTTTAAATTTTGGAATTAAAATAGTCACTTGTGACTGAGCATCTGATTCAAAAGAACATAACCTAATTGGAGTAAGTTCTAAAGCATTTTTCCCTTTAAGAATTTTTCTACGCTCGAGAAACTCACTTAGCATAAAAATTTCCTTTTTACATAGAAATATGTGGTGCTGCTGGTTCGTCTGGCTTGCCAGCATGTTTAACAGGGATTCTAATCAAATACCAAGCTATAAAAGCAAAGACGATTAGGCTAATCCAAAATGATGGTTCTTTAAAGAAACTAAAGATTGGAATTTCCCAGAATGCAAAAGCTGCAAACAAAAGTCCAATTAACGCCTCCCCTGCTATTAACCCCGCTGCTAAGAGTATACCGGTATTTTCCACTCTGGTTTTTTGGGCATCATTAAATTGTTTTTTTTCATTAATTATATCCACTACTCCTTTAATTAAACCGCCTACAAAAATTGCGAAAGTTGTGCCAAGAGGTAAATACATGCCAACTGAAACGAGCATAGGACTTTTAACGTTCATCATTATAAAGCCTACACCCATTAACATACCCACCAAGATGAGAATCCATTCCATTTTACCTTCAACAATGCCCTTAGACAAAATTGCCATCAAACTTGCTTGAGGTGCTGGCAATTGTTCCCCGCCAAATCCTGTGCCGCCAGCTTTAATATTTCCTTCATGTAAAATAAATAAAGGGATAAACATTACTGATGCTGATATTAATATGCCAAGTATATCACCTACTTGCATTTTCCATGGTGTACCTCCAAGAATATGACCAGCCTTTAAGTCTTGCAGCATTTCACCTGCTACTGCAGCTGCAACACATACTACCGCAGCCACACCAAGGACAGCTGCAACGCCGTCAATTCCCTTCATACCCAAAGCAACCATTAAAAGTGCTGCTACTACCAAAGTTGAAAGGGTTAAACCACTTACTGGGTTATTGCTAGAACCAATTATTCCAACTAAATAGCCTGAAACTGCGGCAAAGAAAAATCCTGCTATAATCATTACTATCGTAGCAACTAAAGCAGCTGCTATATCGTGAGCAAAATAATTATAGATAAAGAATGTAGCAATCCCCACCAAAAATATCCCAATCATTATCCATTTAAATGGAATATCTTTTTCTGTCCTAATTTCAGTTGATTCCCCCAAAGCAGCTTTTTTAGCGTCGCTTATTGACCTTGCGATTCCTGTAGCTAAACTTTTTCTCATTCGCCATAAGGTATACGCTGCACCTACAAGCATACCGCCAATAGCTATCGGTCTAACATAATCTTTCCACACTTGAACAATGGTTGCCGACATATCCATACCGTTTATTGGTGTGTCACCAAATTTAAAGTAAGCAATGATTGGTGCTAAAAGTCCCCATGCCAATACACCACCGCTGAAATTTAATGCCGCCAACCGTGGTCCAATTATATATCCAACACCCATGTATGCAGGGCTAACGTCAGGTGAACGAAATAGTATACTTCCTTTGGTTAAGGAAATTAATTTATCAGCAGAAGTAGCAAACAATTTGAATTGGCCTAGTGCTTGAATTAGTGCACCAACTCCCATAGCACCAAATAAAAATTTTGAACCTGTACCTCCTCGTTGGCCAGCTTTATGGATTTCTGCTGCTGCCACAGACTCAGGGAAAGGCAGTTCAACATCTTCAACCATAACTCTTCTAAGCAAAGCAACGAACATAATTCCTAAGACGCCACCAGCGAACATTATTGCAGCGGAAATCATATAATTGCCAGGACTAAAGAATGGATTCCATATACCAGCTATAAAAAAAGCAGGAATAGTAAATATAGCTCCTGCTGCTATCGATTCTCCAATTGAACCAACTGTACGAGCAAAATTTTCTTCCAATACACTACCTTTAAATAATTTGATTATAGCCATACCAATTACTGCGGCGGGATATGTTGCAGCAATTGTCATCCCAGCTTTTAATCCTAAATATGCATTTGCTGCACCTAAAATAACTGCTAAAATAAGACCGATAATTAATGCGCGTATGGTAAATTCTGCCATGTTGGTTTCAGATGAAACGAAAGGGACAAATTTCTGTTGTTCGGCCATATGTTTCTCCTTTTAGGTGTGAGAAAGTTAAATTAAGAACTATTTAATAATCGTTTGTGTAATATATGAAGCTATTATTAGCTGAGCAAATATTAAACTCCCTGAAATTATTACTAAGGGAGAAATTGTCATTGTTCATAAAAGTCTATTTTGTATACTTTATTTATTGGCAACAACAGTATTTCAATTATGCTTCGTTTACCAAAAATCTAATTTTCGCATTCCCAAGTGACAAATTGCAAAATCGTATTTTACAGGGTCTTTAGCATCAATTTTTTTTAGATTGTCCGTAATTTCCTCTGCCATTTCCCACGATACTACCTTCTTTTTTGTCAGCTTTAATTTTTTACAAATCTTAGCTACGTGGGTATCAACAGGAATTACAAGTTTGGACTTAGGAATTTCATGCCATAAGCCAAAATCCAATTCATCTTTTCTAACCATCCACCGCAAAAAAAGATTCATTCTTTTGCAAGCACTGCCTTTAAATGGGTCGGGGAACATAAATTTTAATCCAACGCTGAGTTCATTTTCTTTTGAAATTATCTTTAAGAAGTTTTGCGAAAAAAAAGAAATTGTTTCTTTCAAATTTTTTCCTTTTTCAAAATAATATAGAAGGAAAAAGTACTTTAACGAACCATAGCTATTATAAATTTTATTAAGTGTAGAAAATAAAATCAAAATATCTTTAGAAGTGTAAAATCGATGTTTTAACCCATTAAATGGATTATTATTCTTTTTCTCATGAAAATTCATAACAAACTTATAAGGCTCATAATTCATTATGGAATGAATTTTTTCAAGTGTGTTAATTATTTGTTTTACGTTTCCGTAAGCAAACACTGAAGATATTATCCCAGAGATTTCAATATCATGATAATTTTTGTATCGATGTAAAAATTCTAACGGGTCAGGTGAAATTTGTGAGAAATCAAAATATTTATAATGGTAGTCTAATTTTTGCTTGAGGTTTATAATGTAAGGCTCCCTTTTCAATTCATTTTCACCCAATAAGCGGCAAGTTAAAATTAATTTTGGGTTTACTCAAAGTAAAATTTTTTAATTGTATACACAACGTGTTTAATTTGTTCATCGTTTAACTCTGGATAAATAGGCAATGCTAATGAGTGTTCAGCAGCAAAGTTCGCATTAGGAAATTCCCCATCATTATTCTTTAAGTAAGAAAAACACGCTTGGCGATGAAATGGAACTGGATAATAAATTTCACAACCAATGTCATTCTTCTTCAGATATTCAACGAGCTGATCCCTTTTTTCAACACGAATTATGTATTGGTTGTAGATGTGATAATTTAGGATGGATTCTAAATGGCTATAAACAGCCTTTGGCAAAAGGACTTTATTTTTAGAATCAAATTTGAGAACGCCTACTTTTTCAGAAAGACCGCTTTCAATAAAATAGTTATTGTATTTTATTGCATTTTGCCGACGTTTCTCGGACCATGAGTTAAGATGAGGCAATTTCACCCTTAGCACTGCAGCCTGCAAAGTGTCCAATCTAAAATTACCTCCAACAATTTTATGATAATATTTTGGTTCTGCACCATGATTACGCATTATTTTCATAATATGATATAGCTTTTCATTATTTGTAGTAATTAACCCACCATCACCAAACCCACCTAAATTTTTTGTTGGGAAAAAAGAAAAGCAACCTATATCACCAATAGTACCAACGCATCTCCCATCTTTGTACTGAGCACCAATTGCTTGAGCCGCATCTTCAATCACTGCTAAATTATATTTTGAAGCAAGCTCAACAATTTTTCCCATTTCTGCAGATTGACCATACAAATGGACTGGTATAATTGCTTTAGTCCTTGATGAAATTTTCTCTTCAATCAAATCTGCGCTTATATTAAAAGTTACAGGGTCTATATCGACGAAAACGGGTTTTGCATTCAATCTTGCAACCACACCAGCAGTAGCAAAAAAAGAATAAGTAGGAACAATTACTTCATCGCCTGGCTGAATACCTAAAGCCATCAACGAAAGTAGTAAGGCATCAGTTCCAGATGATACTCCAAGTGCAAATTTTACTTTTAAATATTCTGCAATTTCTTCTTCTAATTTGGTTACATCTGACCCCAAAATGAAATACTGTGAATCAACAACCCGTTGAACAGCATCATCAATTTCTTTTTTTAATGACAAATACTGCGGCTTCAAATCAAGTAATGGTACTTTCATAATTTTACCTGTTGATAAATTAAAGGATTAAGAAGACAAACTATTTTTTATTTATAAATTCCATTTTACAAAATGTTTTGTCATATAAAAACTTGTTATAATAGATATGTTAAATTACTTCAAAAAAATTCTTCTTTGCGTATTTCAAAATTAGTTAATCAACTTATTATTAACCATACACAAAAATTATTTCTGTCATTTGATATAATAACTAACTATTTTTTGCCGAAAAAAATTATTCAGTAAAAATTGGAGATCATTTATGAATTTATCTGGCACATTTCAAAAGTTGAAAACTGATTTTCATTCATCTTTTTGGGTCGCAAACTTTATGGAATTATTTGAAAGACTTGCATATTATGGACAAGCTACAATTCTCAGTATTTTTTTGCGTGACCATTTAAAATTTACTGAAGTGCAGGCTGGGCAGTTATCTTCAATATTTGGAGGATTAATTTATTTGCTACCCATTTTTGCAGGTGCCTTAGCCGATAAGTTCGGTTTTAAAAAAGCATTCTCTTTTGCTTTTTTCGTTTTAGCAGTAGGTTATTTTTTTATTGGCTCAACTGGAATGAAATTATTTTCGGGATTATACTCCAATTTTAACATCTATTGGCTGCTCACAATAATTCTTATTTTAACGGCTATTGGCGGTTCATTTATAAAGCCCAGCGTTTTAGGGACAATAGCGCTTTCGTCAACAAATGAATCAAAATCATTTGGTTATGCAATATATTATTGGCTTGTAAACACAGGTGCTGCTATTGGTCCGCTATTGGCATTTTTAGTAAGGGATTCTATAGGAATCGAATTTGTTTACTTAATCTCTTCAATTAGCTGTGCATTAATGTTTATTTCAACGCTTATTTTTTATAAAGAGCCCCCGGCAAAAATCAATGAAAAAAGAGAAGACATTAAAACTGTAATAAAAAATCTTTTCCTCGTTATAAGAAATTTTCGATTTATGGCATTCTTATTAATCTTTGCACTCTATTGGATTTTGTTCTGGCAGTTTTTCATAATTATACCTTTTTATATATCAGATTATATTTCTCCAAACGCTCCAATTGAAATTATCATATCCACAGGAGCATGGACAATAATTTTATTCCAAATTCCTATTAATCGACTTACAAAAAACATATCTACACAAAAAGCAATTTTAATCGGATTCATTTTAGCTGCATTTGCATGGTTAGTATGGTTTATTGTTTTACCTTTAACTCAAAATACCAATATCAATTTATTTGGAAATAAAATAGCATTAGGAATACCACTTATTATGTTAGGAATATTTTTATTTTCTATTGGTGAACAAACACAAGCTCCACGTTTTTATGAATATGTAGCAGATTTAGCTCCAAAAGGACAGGCTGCTTTATTTCAAGGTTTTTCCTTTTTGCCAATTGCAATAGCATGGGGAATTGGCGGCACTTTTGGAGGATGGTTATACCATACTTTTACAAAAGAATTGCATAAACCCGAATTTATTTTTTTAATAATCTTTGTAATAGGAGTTATCTCAACTCTGCTTATGTGGGTGTACAATAAGTTTATTATCAAATAATTTGTGTTTTTTTCCACTAACGTAATATTTTCATGTTTCTTAAAATAATTTTAGAATCATAAATATTTATTCGATATTGAAAATTTCCAGTTACTTAGTTTATTTCTTAATCCAAGAGTTAGCTGGAAATAATCTTCTGCTGAAAAGCATCTTTTTAGCCCAAATCTCCCCAATGGAAAATTTGACTTTAATACAAATATGAGCAACTAAACAATTCTTTATTGGAGATTGCCTCACTTACCTTGAGGCTAAAATAGTAGTAATAAGTAGAAACTGGGATTACCTTGGTCGCTTTGATGAAAAACCAAAAGACTTCCTTGTAATGACAACTATTTTTTATCAAATCATTGATTTCTTTGTCATGCCAAAGGCACGATTACAAAGTTCTGCAACGCAAGCAAAATCCTGTTTTTTATGCATAAGGACACTATTACTTTTTCATATTTTACAC